>CAZJUU010000050.1:0-9484 GCA_964549295.1 uncultured Candidatus Bathyarchaeia archaeon | reverse complement strand
GTCCCCGGTTCAAGTCCGGGCCGGCCCACCATCGATCTGAAACAGATACAAATCATTCTTGAAGAGGTTTGTTGGTTCAAGAAAAGTAATGCCAATGCCACATGTCAGATGTCCTGTAACCCTTCCAAGGTGTTCGCTGTATCTTGGATCCATTCTCGTGTTCTCTGCGCTTTCATTAGTAAACGCCTTGATTGAGGAAGATGTCTTCTTGACGGCCTTATACCCTGTTCCGGGAAGGATTTCGCATGGTGTGGAATTCGTACGGAGGCCCGTATGCAACATCAACGTTGCGAGATCTCTGGTCAGCAAGGTGATTGGACCTTCACTTGTGCTACAATACTACCGCTGGTGCGAATAGTCGCTGACGCAGAGGTGCCCCGTTGGTCACGCTGGGGATTCATGGACTATTTAAAGCACTGTCCATGCCTCTGTTTTGTCTGATCGAAAGATTTCAAAAAGGAGTATGTTAGAATAAGAGTTATGAGACTCTGTGGAAACGCAAACCTGTTCAGACTATTCTCCGTGGGCTTTGGGATATTGGCTCTGGTAGTTCTGTTGAGAGTCGTATTCCAGCATCCTGAGGAGTATGCGGTGGGAGAAAGATTTGTTATCGATGAGATTGTCTTTCCAACTGGTTTCTACGTTTTCCATTTCAAGCCCATTACGCTTTTCTCTATATTCAGTTTTCTCTACTGGATCTTTGGTCTTGAGGGATGGGAGAAACAACTCAAGGCACTTCCTATATCCGTGAAACGTACAGTCTTCATTTTCTTCGCTCTCGTTACATTCGTGTTTGGTTATGAAGCGATTCAGAACTTCCTTCAATGGACTAGTTTCTACATACTCTATCAGGGAAACATCGATCTGCTTCATCACCAACTCAACCCTGCAATGCCAAAACCCGTCAACTTCAACTTCATATCAAAACTCTTCACAATGTTCGTTGCAGGCTCTCTCTACAGTATGTACTTCTTTCATCGGCTGGAGAAAGACTGAATGCCTGAATCGCATTTAGAGAGGCTCAATCCCCAATAATCGTCTCAATCTGGTGGATTGTTTGAAGAATATCCTTTGGCACTTGATTTTCTTTCCTGAGATGTTGAGTTTCAGTGTCATAGAGATGTGATGGGGCTGTCTCTCCAGTGAGTGATTGAAAGTATTCTCTCCATGCCTTTGGGATTTCTTCCGAACACCAGATATCTGCCAGTTTCTCGTAGACAACGGACCAGCATCTACATGTGTTGGAAAGGTTGTATCCGCCTCCTCCAAGAACCACTAGTCTTCCTCCACATGTTTTGTGAGCGATTTCATGGATGACTGAAGCAGTGTGTTCGTAGGCTTTCGTTGTTAGACCTAGATGAGCGATTTCATCTCCTCTATGTGCATCTGCTCCACATTGAAGAACAATGAATTCAGGTTTGAACTTCTTGGCGAGTCTTGGAACGAGTCTGTCAAACGCGTAGATGAAACTTGTATCCGAACTCAGGGGCGAGAGAGGTATATTGATCTTTAATCCCCTAGCCGAGCCTTCGCCGATTTCAGAAACTTCACCAGTACCTGGAAAAAGAAGTTGACCATCTTCATGGAAGTCTATGTCCAATAGCCTTGGGTCATTGTAGAAACCATACATTACACCGTCACCATGATGCGCGTCCATATCCACGTACATTATTCGTTTCAGATCGTACCGTTTCATTAGATATGCTATCCCAATTGCTGCATCATTGAATATGCAGAACCCGCTTGCTCGATCCCTACGCGCATGATGAAGCCCCCCACTTGCGTTGAAAGCATGCTCGAAAGCCTCCGTCATTACAAGATCCAAAGCTTTCAATGTTGCACCAGCTACGAGGCATGAGACTTCGTAGCAGCCCTTGAAAGCCGGTGTATCACCTTGATCAAGCCTGCCAATTCCTTCTAGGCTGGCTTGCTGAATCCCCTTGACGTACTCAGACGTATGAAAAAGTAGGAGTTCGTCAAGGCTAGCCATTCGAGGCTTACACAGGCATGAACCCTCGTTGTCAAGAAGGCCAAGAGCTTCGATTAGTCTGAAGGCCAACAACAGCCTTTCAGGCTTGAGAGGATGAAATGGGCCAAAATCATACTTGAGGAGTTCCTCATCGTAAACGAATGCGGCTCTACCAGCCATATCCTATCAGTCTCCGTCACGGCTTGATTAGGTGCATTACAATCCCCAGAATGGTTTGTTCAAGTTTGCTGAACCGATCGAAAATCTCAAAACCCTTTAATATGTGAAGTTTTTGCGATTCATGCTTAGAAGCCAATCCACGAGTTGCGTAGAAATGTCCAATGAGCCAGCTGAAACTCCTTCAAATAGGAAGTCCGCAAAAGAGGACCAGAATACAAGACCTATGATGGCAGCTAAACCATCTTTGCCAAAGGAAGAACCTAGGAAAAAGTTGGTGGATACGCTAGATGCTGCCAAGAGAGAACTGGAGACACTTAGACATGCACTGCAAGAAGAAAAAGCCAAGTCGAATGAATATGTAAATCGGCTGAAGTACCTGCAGGCTGATTTTGAGAATTCAACCAAGAGACTTAGAAAAGAAGCTGAGGAAGCTGTGAGATCCGGCAATGAGCAGCTAATACTAAGAATAATGGAAGTCGCGGAAAATCTTGAGCGTGCTGTGGAAGCTGGCGAAAAGATGGGGGAAAAGTCTGAGCTTACTGCAGGCGTAGGAATGATTTTGAAGCAGCTTAACGAGATCCTGAGACAGGAGGGGCTTGAAGCGATTCCGACAGAAGGAAAGCAGTTCAATCCGACACTGCATGAGGCGCTAGCTCAAATGGAGACTGAAGAAGAAGCTGAAGGTACAATACTCAAGGAACTCAAGAGAGGCTACATGTATCGAGGAAGAGTCCTAAGGCCTAGCAAGGTTGAGGTTGCAAAGAAGCCTGCTTCAAAAGAACACTAATTCTGGGTGCACCCGAGCATTCAGTTTTCATATTCGTCCAGCAAGTGTCTAGCTGGCTATTTTGAGTTCTTTTTTCAGTTGCTTTTCCATCTTAGGGGTGTAAGCTCCGTAGAAGATCTTACTGTCTACGTCGACAACGGGTACGATGTCTTGTCCACCTGCCAAAGCCATGGCTTCCCTCCACCTTATCTCGTCGTTGTCAACATCGTACTCTGTGAAGTTGATTCCATGCGTCCTGAATAAGGCTCTAACCTTGGCGCAGTGGGGACAGGATCGAGTAGTGTATAGCACGACTGTTGGCATTACGCGATCAAGAAAGCGTACAACCTATGACGTATTAAACTGTTCGCCTAGTCAATATCTCAACGAAAGAATCATCTGGGCTACCATAACATTTTTCTCTCACATGACTTTTCTATACCAATCCACGTTCATATCCCTGCTCGAAATGTTCAAAACTTGTCTTGGGTGAGATTTCATGAGTTCACAGACTTCAGGTCAGAAAGAGAAGATAGTTGGCATAGATCTAGGCACAACGAATTCAGCAGCCGCCGTTATGGAAGCGGGTAGACCTGTTGTCATACCCAGTGCTGAAGGACCTACCATTGCAGGCAAAATGTTTCCATCCGTTGTTGCCTTTACAAAAGAGGGGCAACTACTCGTCGGAGAGCCTGCAAAGAGACAAGCAATCACAAATCCAGAAGGTACAATTCTAGAGATTAAGCGAAAGATGGGTACTGACTACAAGGTTAGAGTCCAAGGGAAGGAGTACACTCCCCAACAAATATCTGCATTCATTCTTCAGAAGATAAAGAAAGATTCGGAAACCTATGTAGGAACAACTTTGAAAAAAGCGGTCATAACTGTTCCAGCTCACTTCAATGACAACCAGAGGCAGGCAACGAAAGACGCGGGGGAGATTGCTGGACTCGAAGTTGTGAGAATAATAAATGAACCCACCGCAGCATCGCTTGCCTATGGAATCGACAAGGTCGAGAAAGAGCAGAAGATAATGGTCTTCAGCTTTGGAGGCGGCACCAACGACACTACAATCATGGAATTCGGCGGCGGAGTATTCCAAGTTCTTTCCACAAGCGGCGACACGAAGACTGGAGGAACTGACGTTGACAATGCTATCGTCGAATTTCTGGCCAGCGAATTCAAACAACAGCACGGCATCGACATCAGAAATGATCGGATGGCGATGATGAGGCTTAAGGAAGCTGCCGAAAAGGCCAAGATCGAACTGTCAAACCTCTTCAGTACAGACATAGATCTACCATTCATCTATTCAGACTCGAGTGGACCTAAACATATTCATTACACGCTTACGCGTGCAAAACTGGAACAGTTAGCCCTTCCAATAGTCAAGCAAATCGAATCCCCGATAAGGCGCGTACTTGTGGATGGAAAACTCCAACCCCAAGACATTAACAAGTTGATCCTTATCGGTGGAATGACTAGGATGCCATTGGTCCGAAAGACTGTTGAGGAAATTGTGGGCATCTCGGCTGAACGTGGAGTGGACCCCATGGAATGTGTGGCGGTCGGTGCGGCCATCCAAGCAGGTGTACTGGCCGGCGAGGTTAGGGAGCTACTTCTTCTCGATGTGACTCCACTATCTCTTGGGGTTGAGACACTTGGAGGCGTCTTTACAAAATTGATCGAAAGGAACACGACGATACCAACGAAGAAGAGTCAAATCTTCTCAACAGCCGCAGATTTCCAGACAAGCGTTACGATCAATGTGCTGCAAGGTGAACGATCTATGGCAGCAGACAACCTATCTCTCGGAATGTTCAACCTTGTCGGCATACCGCCAGCCCCTCGAGGTGTGCCGCAGATCGAGGTCGCATTCGACATCGACGCCAATGGAATCTTGAATGTTTCAGCCAAAGACATGGCCACAGGTAACGTGCAGAAGATAACGATTACGGCATCAACCAAACTTTCCGAATCTGAAAAAGAAAGGATGGTCAAAGAGGCCGAGCAATTCGCTGACCAAGACAAGCAAAAGAAAGAAGAAGCAGACGCCAGAAACAATGCAGACTCGCTTGTCTACACAGCTGAGAAAACAAAGAAAGATCTTGCAGACAAATTGGCCAAAGAGCAAACTGATAGAATAGACAAGGCCGTAAACGAGTTGAAGGAGGCTCTCTCAGGTAAAGATGTACAGAAAATCAAGTCTAAGACCGATGATCTTGCGAAAGTTGTTCAAGAGATAGGCGCTGCTGTGTATCAGAAGGCGGCTCAGCAACAAGCCCAGCAGAGACCCCCCGGACAACAGGGACAAGAAGAGAAACAGAAAAGTGGAGAAAAGGTCGTGGACGCTGACTACAAAGTCGTGGACGACAAGAAGTAAACATCTTTTCGCTGAGTACTTGGTTGGTATGGGATGCAGAAGAGGGACTATTACGAGGTCTTAGGTGTTTCTAGAAACGCTTCCAAAGACGAAATAAAGAACGCGTATAGGAAGCTTGCCCTTCAATATCATCCCGACCGTAACAAGGCACCTGACTCTGAAGAGAAGTTCAAAGAGATCTCTGAAGCCTACGCCGTCCTATCTGATGATGAGAAGCGACAGCAGTACGACCAGTTTGGACATTCAGGAATCGACAGTAGATACACGCCAGAAGACATCTTTCGAGGAGTGAACTTCGGCGATATCTTTCGGGACATGGGATTTGGCGGGTTCGACTCAATATTTGACGTTTTCTTTGGCGGCCGAGGACGACCCCCATATGAGCCTCAACGTGGAGCCGACTTGAGATATGACCTGGAAATATCTCTGGAAGAAGTGGCAACCGGGATGAAGACTCGAATAGATGTTCCAAGAATTGAGAGATGCCCAACCTGCAGCGGAAGTGGCGCGGAACCTGGAACTAGTCCAAGAACATGTTCAGACTGTCAGGGTTCAGGTCAGATCCAGCATAGTCGTAGCTCTGGCTTTGCCAGATTCGTTTCGATAGAGCCATGCGAAAAGTGTCATGGAAGGGGCTCGGTCATAGACTCCCCCTGTTCTGAATGTCATGGCACTGGCACCGTTCAACGGACTCGAGCGATAGACCTTAGAATTCCACCGGGGATAGATGGTGGGACGAGTCTTAGACTTGAGGGTGAAGGAGAAGCGGGACCAAATGGCACTCCTTCAGGAGACCTTTACGTAACTGTCTACGTTCGACCTCACAAGAACTTCGAGAGGGATGGAGACAACATACTGACGGACGGGGTGATCAACATTGCGCAGGCATCTCTTGGAGATGAGATTGAAGTCCCAACACTGACAGGCAGAGCAAGACTCAAGATCCCCTCTGGAACTCAGAATGGAACTCTGTTTCGATTGAAAGGAAGAGGCTTACCTCGTCTGAGAGGATTCGGACATGGCGATGAACTGGTCAGGATCATGGTCGCGGTGCCAAGGAAACTCACCTCTAAACAGAAGACTCTTCTGTCACAACTCGCCGACGAGCTGAAAGAAAGACCAGACTGAATGGCAGGTTCAGGTCTTCACCGTACTCGCTGAACCCATTCCAAACATGCCTAGACCTTGCAGCGCTTTGATCAAGGTAGCACCCAGAAAACATGCAATTATTGTGATCAAAGTTCTTTCTACAGGAAAAGCCAACATTATTGTCATTCCAAAAGCCTTCCATACACCCGTGACTGCCTCTCCTATGAGAAATTCCCAAACAAGTGTTCCAGCTAATTGCCCAGCCATGGTTGATGGAAAGAAGGTCATGACTAGTCCGGTAAGCAGTCTCTCCGCTCTCATGCCATGGAATGGTGGACATATCAGCTTCACCCGACTTGAAAGAACAAGAACTGCTCCTGCGATTAGGTGAAGCCAAATATAGTATGGGAAAACGGGAGCAATATGATTCGGAGAGTAGGCTAGGAAAGTTGCAATCAATCCAAATAGTAACAGCGCAGAGACGTACCACTTTCCTCGACTGACCATACCCGCGGAAAAAGCCGTGACAACTCCTGGAATTGGCGAAAACGGTCCCAAAGGACTAGATGGAACAAGAATATGAGCAATGCTTCTTCCAATAAGCACGGACAGACTTCCCACATAAGGTCCCAACACAACTCCAATAACTGGTTCCACAAATGCTGATGAATTGATGAATCCATCTCCGCCAAGAATCTTGAACGCTGGAAGCAAGCTAAGCACAGCATACAAACCCGCAAAACTCGCGGTGAGAGAGACTTGGATAGCTGTCAGATTGAAAGTGGGTCTGGACATGCAGGCAACCTATGCGATTCCGGATTTAAGTCTGTTGAACTGTCAGGCTCCCGATGTTAGACAGTGAAGTTCGGCGGCTCAGAGGGGGTTCTGGTGCCTGCACTTGTAAGACGCAAGTTTAATTTCACTTATGCTCTGTAGGTTATTCCAACATTTGTCAGTTGGGAAATGAGGATGGTAGATATAGGAGAGAAAGCCCCCGAATTCAGCCTTCCAGACATGGATCTTAAGCAAAGGAGCCTTAGAGAATATCTCGGGAAAAAGAAAGTTGTCCTAGCATTCTTTCCATTAGCGTTCAGTCCAGTCTGTACAAGTGAAATGTGTTCACTAAGAGATTCTGAAGATCGACTGAATAGTCTGGACGCTCAAGTAATTGGAATAAGCGTTGACAGCCCATTTACTCTCAAGGCATTTGCAGAGCATCACGGATTCAAGTTCCCGTCACTCAGTGATTTCAACCGTGACGTGTCAAAGCGATATGGGGTATTGCACGAGGAGATGCTGGGATTTCGGGGAGTTTCGAAGAGATCCATATTCATAATCGACAAAGATGGCGTGGTTAGATACAAGTGGGTTTCAGAGGATCCATCCAAACAACCTGACTACAAAGCTATCAACGAAGTTCTGTCCAAGATTCCATGATGATCTAGCTACCATTTCAGAGTTTGCACAATCATGGGCTTTCAAGGCAAACTAGAGTTGGATCCTCGAGATAACGAATCAATGCATTCATGAACCTTGCTCCCATCACGCCATCTATTACTCTATGATCGAATGACAGCGAAAGCGGCATAACTTTCCTTGCAACGATCTCGCCCTCACGCACCACGGCCTTATCACAGATTTTGCCGGTGGCCAGAATTGCTGTTTCTGGATAGTTGATTATGGGCGTTGCATGAATGCCCCCGATGAAGCCTATGTTCGTCACGGTGAAAGTTCCCCCTTTCAGGTCAGCAAGATCTATCTCTCTCGATCGAGCCTTCTCAGCCAGATTCTGAATTTCCTGCGCTATCTTCATGACGCTTTTTTGATCAGCTCCCTTGACAACTGGAACAATAAGGCCATCCTCAGTGTCCACTGCGATACCAATGTTGTAGTATTTCTTCAGAATGATCTCTTCATTCTCTTCTGAGACTGAGGAGTTCAGATATGGGAACTGCTTCAGCGCCGCCACGGCTGCTCTTACTACAAAGGGCAAATATGTCAGGTGAACCCCCTGTTTCTGCGCTGCTTCTTTCTGTCTCTCTCTTATACTAGATAGTTCAGTCACATCAGCTTCGTCCATATGGGTCACATGCGGCGCTGCTTTCACTGATTCAATCATCTTCTTTGCAGTGCTTCTTCTAACTCCCTTCATCGGAACAGTCTCATAGTATCCATAGAGATCGTACTTCTTCTTCCTGATGAATGTCTCAGGTTTCTTTCCCTTCTCTTCGGCAAGTTTTCGAACATCTTCTTCAGTGACCCTCCCTTCAAGACCAGTACCGATGACTTGAGAGATGTCGACTCCCAGTTCCTTTGCAAGTCTTCTAGTTGCCGGAGTAGCCAATACCTGCCTACTTGCAATAGGACGAGCCTCTTCCAAGACTCCGACTACTGATGTTGGTGGCGCAGGCTTCACCTCAAGCTGTTCAACATGTTCGCCTGGTTCGCCAATTGTCACCAAGGTCTCCCCAACTTTGACTATGTCACCTTCTTTGTGGTAAATCTTCAGTATCGTTCCAGCTCGAGGTGATGGGATTTCAACTATTGCTTTGTCTGTCTCTACTTTGGCTATGACCTGATGCTCGGCCACCTTGTCTCCGACGTTGACTTCCCATTTGACGATCTCTCCATCTACTATTCCTTCGCCAACATCTGGAAACTTGAAGTCGACAACCATACTGACACCTCTAGAATCTTGAAACTCTCTCTATTGCTCTTGAAATCCTATCTACGTTGGGTAGATAATAGTTCTCCAGTTTGAATAGTGGAAATGGAACATCAAATCCAGTGACTCGCTCAATTGGAGCTTCTAGGCTGAGAAAGACTTTCTCGCCAATTGTGGCGGCCACTTCAGCGCCCACGCCACATGTCTTGGGCGCTTCATGCACCACCACAGCTCTTCCAGTCTTTTCTACAGATTTTGAAATTGCTTCCATATCCATCGGTGACAGGGTGCGCAGATCGATAACTTCTACACTTATCTTGTCTTTCAGTTGATCAGATGCGTCTATTGAAGGTCGCATCATGGCGCCCCAAGAGATCACGGTTGCATCGTCGCCTTCCCTTACTACTCCAGCTTTGCCGAGAGGAACGACAT
>CAZJUU010000049.1:0-9737 GCA_964549295.1 uncultured Candidatus Bathyarchaeia archaeon | reverse complement strand
CCTTAGCGGCGTAGTCCGCTGCGAGCGTCCCGACTTTGTTGAGGTTAGTGGTCGCGTCGTACCAGAATCCCCACTCGTTTGCAAGAGTAGACGCAATGTATTTCGCGTCTATGCTCTCTCTATCTTGTTCTGCGCCAATGCTATGTTCGTGTAGAAGGATGATGATGTCCTTGACATCTTTCTCATTTATTTCATGAATTTGCAACTTCTCCAGCATCAGATCCGCGAGGGAAATTGATGGAGAATCCAGCTCTAGTCTTCCATTCTTGGGGTCTGATCCAAAGTTGACCTCGTGGCTGAAAATGAGTCTATCTAGGAAAATGTCCACTTTGTAGACCCCGTCTGGATGCGTGTAAATGATCCTGTCTTTCATGTGGAGTAACGACCAGATGTCGGGCTTGAACTTCAGTTGATCTTCGAATAGTGCTCTCAACTTTCCCTTTTGCTTGCTGTAACCCACAAAGTCAACATCCGTAAATAGGCGGTCAGTGTTCCCCAATCGACCTAGTTTCACAAAGAGGTCGGCCGAATTGTGACTGTGGATCCGCACGGCCAATGCGCCCAGAATCCTGATAACTACGGAGTTGCTTTGAGCCATGTTCGCGATCCGAACCGCGTCATTCATGATCCTTTGATCTTGAGGGCTAAGCAAACATACTACCTGTGAAGATTTAATGTCGAAATGAACTAGGTATCTGCGAGTTAAACCTTCTTCTTAGAATACTGAGCTTCCAATCTACCCAGTGAATTTGTTCAAACGGTACAGGAGTCCAATCAGAAGTTTCATTAGTCGTTTTCAATTCCCTCTATTGAGTCAGTTGACAGCAACATTCGGTGAGTCTGTTTGAACAAATGTCCCGCACGCTATTCAAAAGTCACAAGAGCACTTGCGAACTGGCTCCGAAACGCGAGAGAAATTGTTGTAATGGGAATAGGCAATCCCATGAGAAGAGATGACTATGTTGGGATGGTCGTTGTGAGACATCTGAAAGCATATACGTTGCCTGGAGTCCACTTGATTGAGACAGGCGAAGTTCCAGAGAGCTATTTGGGTGTTGTGGAGGAAAATCATCCAAGCCACGTTCTTATGATAGATGCCGCTGAGATGAGTGAACAACCAGGAACGGCGAGACTGGTTTCTCCCAAGGAGATTGAGGGGCTGTCTCTGTCCACTCACACCTTGCCTTTGAGTATAATATCAGAATACATAAAATGCAGGACGGGGGCGAAAATCGCTTTGTTTGCGATTCAACCCGGCGTCCTAGAGTTTGGTGAAGGTTTGAGTGAGGAACTTTCGAAAGTGGTGGAAGAACTCGCTAACTTGGTGGTGGATGCGGTGAGACTTTCAAGAAGAAAAAGGGTTAGGCGCCCAAGACAGCTGAAGCGAGTCCAGAAACGATCGGTCCGATAATGCTGCTTAGAAGAGTGGGATACACACCTAGAATCACGGCGAGCACCGTCAGCACTAGTATAGGTGCGATCATAAGCCAAGAGGGTTCACGGGCATCCTTGAAATCCTCCTTCAATTGACCGAAGAAGACTCGTCTTATGGTCCAAAGGCCGTAGGCTGCTGTTAGTACGGACGCGGCTACTGCAACTGATGTAACTGCAACCCTTGTCATATCGGGGTTGAAGGCTCCTGCAAATCCCGTGTACATCGATCCTGCGAAGATGAAAAACTCGCCCCAGAACCCTATCAGCGGTGGTGTTCCAGCCAACCCAAGAAATGCTATTAGAGCGGCTGTTGCGGTGTAGGGCATCTTTGAACCCAGTCCGCCAAGATTCTTGATACTCCTTGTTTTTAGGTTGTGAATGAAGATCCCTGCAACCATGAAGAGGATAGCTTTGGAGAATCCGTGGCTTACATAGAGTAGTGTGGCTCCAGCAAGTCCTATCATCGACAGAGAAGCGATGCCAAGTAGAAGATAACCCATCTGACTTATGCTTGAGTAGGCTAAGAGCCTCTTAATATCATCTTGAGCCAATGCCATTATCCCTCCGTAAACCAATGTAACCAGTGCTAGGGCCGTAATAGTCATCGTGAACTGCCAGTTCTCTAGGACCCTTGGAAAAGCTGTGTACAAAATTCGAATCGCCGCGTATCCTCCAATTCCAATCATCGCTGGTGATAGAAGTGCACTTATGGGAGTCGGAGCCTCAGCATGAGCGTCCGGAAGCCACGTATGCAATGGGAATATGGCCATTTTGATGAATAGACCGATCAGCATTGCTGATGCTATCGCTGTAAGAATGGTCAGACTGACGTCAGTGGTTCTTGACGCTATCTTGAATATGTCGAATGTTCCCACCATGAAGCGTGTTGTCACTATTCCAGCCAGCAGTGAAAGAGCGCCAACCTCAGTGAACATGAAGTATTTGAAAGCAATTTTCTCTCTCTCACCAGTTCCCCATATTCCAATCAACGCCCATGACGGCAATAGCATGAGTTCAAAGAAGAAGAAGAACGCCGCCAAATTCGTGGTCAACACCGTGCCGATCATGCCGGCTGTGTAGAGCAAGTAGAGCGTGAAATACCCGCCTATTCCATGTTCATGTTCCATGTACGGCATCGAATAAAGGGATATCACCATTGTTAGAATGGCTATGGTGAGCGCGACAGGTGCGCTCAGTCCGTCAGCTAACAACGTGAGCTTGCCTATGAATGGGGCCCATTCGTACGCGGCTTCTAGGCTCTGAGTCTGTGGGGCCACGAACAGTTGAAGCGTCACGTAGGCTAGTATGGCCGTGACGTAGAGGGTGGTGAGAAAGGCTATCCAGCCTGTGTGTTTTCCCACTCTTCCACCGACTGCAAGCGTAATGACTGAGATAATTATTGGCACCAGTATGGTTTGAAGTAGTAGGTTACTTGTGTCGAGCATTTGATTTCACCCCATGGCTATCCTCGCTAGTAGAATCAGCAGTACCGTGAATCCAATAATCATGCCCACAACGTTGTACGTCAATATTCCAGTGTGGGTTTTTCTGAACGTGTTACTGAACCATGCTGCGGAGTTTGCGATTGCATAGTTGAACCTGTCTATGACTCCGGTTTCTAAGCTTCTCAGAAGCCATCCTGAAACGCCAATGAATGGATAGACGAATACGCTGTAGTAGATGCGGTTGATATACCAGCGGTTGTTGAGGAACTTCCAGAGTCCACCGAGTGGGGTTCCCTTTGCCGCGATCTTGATTGGATCGCGAGCTCTCTTAACATAGATGTAGTAGGCTGGAAGTGCGCCTATCACGAGCATCGAAAGAGACGATGCCAACGTGACCATTGTAGCTTCGCTTACTGTCATGCCTTCCGCGGCTATTCCATGTTCAAGTGTTCCAGTGAGTGAGACTATGTATTCATGTGCGAGTTTCTCGAACCAGTCTTTGAGGAAAAATCCGGATATGCCGAATGCGACGGTTGCGACTGCCAGCAGCGCGAAAGGTACCCACATGACTGCAGGCACCTCATGGATCTTGTGTCCTTCACTTTCAAGTTCTGACAGTCTATCGCTTTTCTGTCCGAAGAATGTTAGTCCAAGCATTCGGACGCTGTAGAAACAGGTCAATCCAACCGTTAGGACGCCGAGTATGAATATCCAGTATTCACCAGCGACTAGGGGGGTTTCTAGGATCATGTCCTTACTCCAGAATCCGCTGAACAGAAGCGGGACGCCCATGAGTGAGAATGCTGTTAGTGACATACTCCAGAATGTTATGGGCATCACTCTTCTCAGTCCGCCCATGTCTCGCATGAATCTCGATTCCGCGGCGTGAATCACAGCACCGGCGGTTAGAAAGAGAGCTGCCTTGAATATTGCGTGGCTCATTAGGTGGAAGAGGCCTCCGGCATAGCCCAAGAAGAATTCGGCGGTGGATCCTGCGATTCCAAGGGCCAGCATCATGTATCCAAGTTGGCTTACGGTCGAGTATGCTAGAACCTTCTTGATCTCATTGGACGCCATCGCCTGAGTTCCTGAGACGAACGCTGTTATTGCTCCTATCCAGGCTACAGCGTAGAAGAAGTTAATGAGTTCGTTTGGAGTTCCAGTATGCCATGTTGCGAGGTAGAGGATTGGGAATAGTCGTCCGACGAGATATACTCCTGCTTTGACCATTGTCGCGGCGTGGATCAGCGCACTGACCGTGGTTGGACCCGCCATAGCATCAGGCAACCACTCCATCAGGGGTAGTTGTGCAGATTTGCCCACGGGTCCACCGAAGATCAGTATTGCCGCAGGGACTAGAACCCATAGAGGAACTTTGTCTATGGCTCCATTTTGAAGTTCGACAAAGTTTAGTGTTCCCGAGTAGGCGGCGATCATGAATAGGCCTATCAGAAGGCTCGCGTCTCCGATTCTTGTTATGATGAAAGCTTTCATTCCGCAGTGTGATGGTGGATAGGCTTCCTTACCTTCTCCTACCCAGCATTTCAGATAGTCATTCTTTGAATCCTTGTACCAGAAGCCGATTAGGCCGTAGCTGCAAAGTCCGACTCCTTCCCATCCAAAGAGGAATTGAATGAAATTGTCAGACATGACAAGTAGCAACATGTTTCCAATGAAGAGGTTCATGAAGAACCAGTATCGTGTTAGGCTTGGGTCGCCCTTCATGTAGCCCAGTGAGTAGACCATTATTAGGAAGCTTATGATGGCTACGACGTTGGCCATGATTATGCTTAATGGGTCGACTACAACTCCGGCCTTCAACTCGGCTAGTGCAGGTGCCCCTGGAAGCACGACCCACGTGTATTGATTGTGGATCTGCCCTGCTTCGAACAGGTATGGGATCATCATTGCCGTCATAGCTGCGCCTAGGAGTGAGAATAGGACGGCACCGTAGTCTCTGACTTTTGGATGAATCTTAGCGAAGAGGGGCGTCAAGACTGCGCCTAGAAATGGGAAGACCCAGCAGAGCCATGCTGGCCAAATCCATTGAATCTCCGACAATCTTACCAGCCTCCTAGAAGGACTTTGGTTGCTTCTGTTGCGATTCTGATGATTGCGCCGGGCCATATGCCTATTACGACGCAGGCTATGGCCAGAAGGACCACGGGTAGAACCATTGTGAACGGTGCCTCAGCAACCTTGTCTCCAATTGATTTTGGAGTCTTGAGCATGATTCTTTGAAGCAGCCAGAGATAGTATGAGGCTGCGAAGATGCTGTTGATGACCATAATTATTGAGATGAGTTTCAGGAAACCATCATCTGGAATGCTGAATCCTGCGAGGATTATGAAGAGTTTGCTCCAGAACCCACTTAAGGGTGGAACGCCTGCGAGGGCTAGGAGGCCGATCGTGAACGAGGTGCCGCTGAATAGCATTTTTCTTCCAATACCTTCCAGTTCAGCAATATCTCTTGTTCCAGCTTCGTGGACGAAGCAACCTGAGCAAAGGAAGAGCAGGCCTTTTCCAATGGCGTGGTTGAGTGTATGAAACAGGGCGCCTCCGATCGCAAACACTGCCACGCTCATTGCTGCTTCCGGCGCGGTCTCTGAGTAGTGTACAAGAACGTATCCGCCGATTCCAAGCCCGGTGAGGATATACCCTATGTTGACTATGCTGGAATATGCGAGCAGTCGCTTGATGTCTCTCTGCATCAATGCCATAATATTTGCAACCGTTATCGTGACGACCCCGAAGACCATCAGGATCGTGCCGTAGTCGAAGATTGTGGGGCTGAAGATTGCGAAGAGTCCTCTGCTCATTGAGTAGATTCCTGCCTTTATGACGACGCCGCTTAACATGGCGCTGATTGAGCTTGGAGCTGCTGGATGAGCGTCTGGAAGCCATGTGTGCAACGGAACCATTGCAGAGGTTACGCCGAACCCAGTTATTATTGTGCCAATCACAAAATAGAGCGTCAAAGGATTGGTGCCTGCACCACCAGTTGACATGAAAGTCCGCAACGCAGCGAAGTTGAGGTTTCCAGCCAAGCCGTAAAGTACGGATATTCCATAGAGAGCGAGCAGAGAGCCTAATGTGCTCATCACTAGATACTTGAAGCCCGCTTCCACAGGTTCCCATCTATACTTCCTAAACGTGACGAGTGTGTAAGAGGATATGCACATCATCTCCCAGAAGACAAATAGGTTGAAGAAGTCTCCTGAGAATGCGATGCCTATCAATCCTGCAACGAGAATGAGCAGCAGAGCGTAGTACCTGTCGAGTCCTGTGTCAATCTCCATGTATCGATACGAGAATATTGCAGCCATCAGGCCGACTCCGCAGAATATCATTCCGAAGTAGACGCTGTAGATGTCCGCGTAGATCTCCACACCTCCCTTATCCGGACCGAATGCTGCGAAGACGTACTTCTGAGCGCCTTCGGCTGTAACAACTCCAAACAGTTGAACAAGTGAATACATTGCCGCTGCGAAGGCTGCTATGGCGATGATGTCTCGTAGCTTGTCGACTTTAGCAGCTCTTGCAATCACCGCTATTATTGGCATGATGCCTGCTATTCCAAGAAGTATCAGAATCGGTTGTAGAACTATGGGAATCTCCAAATCTACCACCTTAGTCGACTCAGTTTTCTCAAGTCCAGTGTGCGATAATGCCTGTACGCGTTTATCACGATCGAGAGCGCTACAGCTGCGATGGATGCGCCAATCACTATCAATGTGAAGACGATTGATTGTGCAAGTGGATCTACATTTCCGGCTTTGGATCCAAAGGCTATGAAATTCAGATTAACGGCCGCCGTGATTATTTCTATTCCTATCACGGACCGTATCATGTTTCTTCTCGAAGCGACACAGTATGCTCCCACGACGGCCAGCGCTGCTGCTCCAATAATGTAGATCTGCCAAAGTTCAGTCATCTAGGTTGCCTCCTGTTTCTCCTCACTGGGTTCCATGTAGGTTGTTTCTACCGCGCCGGGTCCTCTTTCAACTCTGAAGAGCGTAGCAATCGCTGTGGCCGCGGCGAACACAATGAAGGCCTGCACGAAAACGTCTAGGCCTCGGTACGTCCAAAGATATTCTTCCAGTGGCGGCCTTGATGGAATCACTGCCAAGTCGAAATGCAACAGTCCACTTGAAAACGTTGCAATCACAACGATTAGCAATACTACGGATATGAGTGCAACTGCTAGATCGTCTCTCTGCTCCAATTTCAGCTCCCCCTCATCGTATGAATCGCGGCCAGAAACAGCACCGTAACAGCTCCTGCGTATACGAGTAGTTGGAATGCGGCGATGTAGGGCGCCCCGAGAACGTAGAACATGGCTGCAACTAGAATGTTCATTATTGTGAATGCGACTATTGCGCGGGTAATGTCCTTCACTTGTGTGGCCGCCGCGGCTGCAATTAGCGTTGCGATGATTAGCACGTAGCTAACTATCTCAATCAACATTGGCTTATCCTCTCAGCACCTCAAACTATTATCCTGACCAAGAGTAGTTGGAACAGTGACAATGGAACCAGATACTTCCACGAGAAGTTCACCATCTGATCGATTCTAATCCTAGCGAATACGGTTCGGATGCTTGAAAGAATGAATAGGACAACCACCGTTTTCATGATGAAGTAGACTGGATACAGAACTATTTCAAAACCTGGAACAACAGGTCCGATCGGACCTCCGAGATACAGTGTAGCAGCCAATCCGGAAACGAATACCAGTTCAACGTCCCTTGACAACCGGAAGAGTGCAAGTTTTCTACCAGTGAATTCCGTCAACCATCCAGCCACGATCTCCTGTTCAGCTTCAGGTATGTCGAACGGGATACGTTCCAGTTCAGCCTGAACAGCGATCAGAAAGATGGCGAAGCCTAATGCTTGAGGACCGAAGATATACCAATGTGTCTGAGCCTGAGCTTGAACAATATCTGCTATTTTGATGGAGCCTGCGTTGAGAGCAACGCCTGCGATGGCCAAGGTCATCGGTATCTCGTAGCCCAGCAGTTGGCTTACAGCTCTCTCTGCGCCGACAGCTGAGAACCTATTCGTTGAGGATATGCCAGCTAGAAACACCACAATACAGTAGATGGTCATCAATGCAATTGCGATGATCAGATCGCCACTGAATGACAAGATTCCATCTCTTGAGACTATGGGCAGCAACGTCGCGCCAACGAGCATGGCTGTAAGGGCCAGGATTGGCATACGACTGAACAGAACGCTGTCAGCCGCCTGGGGTGTGATGTCCTCCTTTGCAAGGAGTTTCACAAAGTCAGCGAATGGTTGAAGAAAACCTGATCGGCCCGTGTAGAGGGGTCCGATGCGGTTCTGAAAGCGCGCATAGAATTTTCGGTCAAGCCACTCATAGACAAAGGCAAGACCAATCACAAAAAGAAAACCTGGAAAGACTGCGAGCCCCAGCAGGTTGACAACGAAACTCAGGACAGACATTATCCGCCTTCTCCTTACGTTTTCCTTATGGGTTCCAGCGATTTCGTCTTGAACTCTTTTCTGAGTGGGTACATGCCTTCAGGCCACTCGTCCGGCAGCAACAGTTTCTCAAGATTCGGATGGCCTGTAAACTCAACTCCCAACAGGTCATGAACCTCACGTTCGTAGAAGTAGGCTGACTCTCTAATGTCGCCAATGGTCTCGATCACGGGCTTTTCTCTCGCCAATGAAACTCGAACGGTGACTTCGACTCCCCGCCCAAAGAATTGTGGCATGACATCAATGGCTTTGCCAGTGTCGACTCCCACAATAGTTGATAGATGATTGATTCCGGCCTTCTCAACGAGGAATCGTACCAACTCCTTGTAGGCTTCTGGAGATATACTCACAAAGACTCTTCTTGCACGCTGAACCCTTGTTTCCAAGACTTTTTCTTTGAAGGCCTCTTTGATTTCATTCAAGATTGTTTCTTCGTTATTTGCCAATTCTGCTCAACTCGACTCCTAACGGACTCTAGGGTACCTGGCGTCTCCTTACCAACACCAGCAATGCAATAAACATCAATCCTACGTAGACTACTGCAAGGTAGAAAACTGGCGGCATCTTCGCAACTGATACTCCCCAAGAAAGTATAATCGTCATTGCAATGACATCAAACACCATGAACAGAGCGGCGTAGTCGAACATCTGAATCGACACGGGAACCTTTTCCGCGGGTAGATCTTCACCACAGGCATATTGAGAGAGTTTTCCTGAACTCTTTGAGATAGGTGGCGCAATCTTTCCACCGATTGCGTAGATGATTCCCGCCGCAAACAATGCAAGAACGAAAACAACGAATGGCGATGTTAGTATAGCTGCTGCGTCCATTCATCTCCCTCAGAGGGCGGTTTCTCTGATCTTGTTTGATATAAAACATTTGTCTATGATGCCGAGGTATGTCGCCAAAATGGACAAGTATTTCCGCTATCTGAAACTCTGCAAGGGAGCTAGCAGATTCTTGGAACCGGATCACCTGCTGGTGGCGAGACTATTCTTCTGCCTCCCACAGTCGTTTCCATAATCACATTCTCGAATCGGCGGGTTGCTTCTCCGATTATCGCAGCGGACCTACCCTCTGGAGTCGCTTTCAGTTCGTCCAGTATCTGATCAGCCATCTGTGGAACGGCAGCTATGACAAGCTTGCCCTCGTTACCCACTTCCAACGGGTCTATGCCTAGCATTTCACAGGCTGATCTTACACCCTCAGAAATCGGCACATCTCTCTCATGTATCAGCATTCCAACCTTGGATTTTTCGCTCCATTCGCTTAGAGTGTTTGAAAGTCCGCCGCGAGTTGGATCCTTAATCTTCACTATGCCACCAACTTGGAGAATTTTCCTAACAACCTTGT
>CAZJUU010000048.1:0-9861 GCA_964549295.1 uncultured Candidatus Bathyarchaeia archaeon | reverse complement strand
CGCAGTAATTGCACGAATAGTTTCACGTGAAGAGATGGGTCAGGTGGCGATACTTCTACTGGTTGTTGCTGGAACCACCTTGTTCGGACGGTTGGGGGTCAGTTTGCCAGCTACAAAACTTGTAGCGTCATTCAATGCAATGCGAGATCATGAGAAGAAGAGTCGCGCTGGATATGCATGTTTGTCGGTCACCGTATTAGCGACCATCGTCATTGTGGTCGCGACTTATTTTTCATCAGAAAACTTGGCGTTGCTGCTCTTTGGCGATGGTTCAAAGGCGACGCTTCTAAAGTTGTTAACCTTGGAAATCGCCGCGGTCAGTTTCAAGTCTCCTTTGATGGGAATACTTGTTGGTTTGGAACGGTTCAAGGAGCTATCCTTGACATCTATGACTACGTTCACAGCCAGGCAACTTCTCGTCGTCCTTCTTCTCACCTGGGGATGGGGTGTGCCGGGAATGGTGATCGGATGGGGAATTGGGGACGCCTTATGCTCCATCGGTCTCATGGCCTTTACAATAAGGTTTCTTGGCGTTCCAAGGCTTGGATCCGAATTTATCAGTCTACTAAAATTTTCTTTTCCTCTACTCTTAGGAGAGGCTGCAACCTATGCGTGGACATGGTTCGACAGAGCCCTACTGATCCCTATGGTTACACTTGCACAGTTAGGCGCCTACAATGTGGCCGTTACAGCTTTCGGCATACTTGACTCGATGCCCACCGCGATATCAGGTACCCTCTTCCCCTACTACGCACACTTCTATCCGGACAATAATAGTTCAACGAGTACGAAAGATCTTGAAAACGCAATAACAAGAGCATCTCGATACATCTCCTTCTTCACTATCCCACTGGCTTTTGGTCTGGCCGCAACTGCCTTACCAGCCGCCACTCTCCTCGCCGGGGGTAGCTACGCTGACGCTGCGTACCCCCTAGCGATACTATCAATCTCGCTTGCTGCCGGTTGCCTAGTCAGAGCCCTCAGTCAGATCTTCGTCGTCATAGGAAAAACAGGAACGTCTGCATTCGTAACCATCGCCTCCGTACTGATCAGCGTGTTTCTAGGAATAGTCATAGTTCCATACATGGGAATCGTTGGCGCATCGCTAGCTCGAGGTCTTTCAATCCTCATAGCCTTCATCCTCTCGATACCCCTGTTGAAAAAGATCCTAAGAATATCCTTCGACACACGTGCCTATCGCTCAGCCTTGATAGCAAGTCTTCTCATGGCAGTTTTGGTTGTCATCTTCCAGTCGATTTTGTACAGCAAGTATCTGCTGCCGGCATACATTCTGCTCGGCGGGCTTGTCTTCGTTCTGGGTCTCAGAATGCTGCATGCCGTGAATCAAGAGGATGTTCAACTCTTATCAGATTTCTCAGGTCCAAAATTCAGATTCATTGTGAAGGTGCTGGGCAAACTGCTCAACGTTGAGACGACCGAGCCAAACTGAAGAATTTGGACATTAGAGGGCAGCGAGAGACGCCGGACTAGATTTGAACACTGGGATTAGACGTGGATCAGCTATTCTCGACCGAAAGTTTCTTGTTGTTGACATGATGAGTCAAGGTTGAGAGGGCTCAACAGGGGATTTGGTGAAGAAGACTTTGGCAGTTGAGGAGAAGGAGGTCGCCGCGCTCTGTCGCCTAGGCTTAACCGAGTACGAGTCTCGAATCTATTTGGCGCTTGTTAAGATGGGTCCACGTAAGGCGAGTGAGGTCAGTTTCTTTGGACATGTGCCTAGAACCAAGGCGTATGGTGCGATGAGGGAACTTGAGCGTAAGGGTTTGGTTCAGGTTATTCCGGGAAAACCGGAACTGTATGTGCCATCGTCTCCAAGCGAGTTTCTGATGCCTTTGGTGTCGAAGCTTGATAATGAGGTTAAGGAATCGGAGAGTGTGGTTCAGGAACTCGGCGTCCTACATGAGTCAAGCAAGTACATTAAGCATGAGATTCCGAAAGAGGCGAGTGAACTCTGGAAGATAGAGGGCCGACAGAACGTTGTCAACAAGTTGAATGAGATCTTCAGCGAAGCCAAGAACTCAATCAGGTTCATTACAACCGCCTCGGGATTGATCAGAGCTTACAAAGCTCACTCGGACAGTTTTGAAAGAGCAAAGAAGCAGGGAGCACTTATCCGAGTTCTCTTTCCCTCATCAATGGAGAACGCGGCTGTTGCTAGAGAATTCTCTGAGATCGTTGAATTGAAACGTCTAGACAAGCCTCTCAAAGCAAGCCTCGTCTCATCGGATGGACAAGAACTCGTGGTGGTGGAGAGCAATCCTGAAGATCTCAAGACTGATCGAGGTTCCGATCTTGCTGTCTGGACAAAGAATAAGCTACTTGTGGAATTATACGATCAACTATTTGACCGCTTCTGGAACATAATGGCTAAGTCGCATTCAAGTGATTGATCTGCCTAAGGGCTAGAAAACGTTCTCCTTTGCGAATACTTCAATTCCCGTCTCCGAGATCTTGTACGGATGGGGCTGCATGTCGACCGGCGCTTCCCTCATCTTCTCAACCTGGATAACTCGCACCAATGCTCTTCCAACTTGAAGCGTCTGCAGAAGCATAACTCCATGTGCAAGATACTCCTCTGCCTGAACTCTCCTCTCCATTCCGGCTCTGCGCAGCTCAGTATTCACCATGCAGGTTGCACCTGTTCCAACAAGCGCCTCAATCATATCAAGCACTGCGTTCCGTCTCTGCGATAACGCTGGAAATTGGAAGACGAGAGATGCAATCGCGTCTACAACGAGTCTCTGGGCATCGATTCCCTTAACGGCGGCTTTGACGCCTTCAATCAAGCTTAACATCGAAAACTCTTTCTTTCCAATAGTCAGCTTTCCAACCTTCACTTCGCTAGGAATACTTCTGATAGGAGACGCATCAACAAAAACAAACTTCTTCTCTTTCTCCATCTCGGCCAAGTTCCATCCAAGCTTCGCCATCTCCGAGTAGTAATGTTGTTTATTCTCTTCCAGGCTAACGAACACAGCATTCTCCTTAAATGTTCTAATGCCATTCACAAGAAATTGTGTGGAAAGTATCGTCTTTCCAGTTCCCGGTCCTCCAACTATCAGTACAACCCTGCCCCTTGGAATTCCGCCAGCCAAAACTTCGTCTAGACCCAGTATTCCCGTCGGTGTCAAAGCCGTAGTCGACACGATCCTTCACCAAGTCTCCTACAATAATAATCTACTTCGCGATTTAGCTTTTGCATAAGGTTAGATCGCTTGTTCGGGCCAAGAAAGAATCCTACGTGGAACTCTTCTCGCCCTCTACAGGTTTCTCAGTCGTCTCCGGTTCGATTGGAGCGGGAGGCGGAGTCGTCAGCATAGTCCAACCTATCCACATACAGATCACCAGCACCGCCAAGACGAAGATGAAGACTGGAAGATAGACTGCCCACTCTCTCCACCAAGGTGGAAGGTTTAGGTAAGGCGCAAAGAAAGCAACCACATATGCTATAGCCACAACAAGAGCGACTAGGAAAATGATTCCTCCATATGCTTGATCCTTACTCATCATAGGCGACCTCGAAATCTTGATCATACGCCTGAACCAATATAAGACCTTCCATAATCTTCACAGTCTTCGCTAGAACGTCTTGTATCCAGGTCGTGTGCTCAACATTCGCGGTAATGTTGATTCATGATATGGGTAGCCGTTCATCTCTCTCTTGAGATCGCTCATGAACTCCTCAATCTGCATCATCTTCAGAGATTTGTCAAAACGAGTCCTAACCGAGATAACGCTCTTCTCAATCTCTTTCTCACCGACCACGACTATGTAGGGGATCCATGACACTTCAGCAGCTCTAACCTTCTTCGGCACGGTCTCATCTCTATCATCCACGTCAACTCGAATATTCATCTTCTCCAGGTTGTCTGCGACGCGCATCGCATAGTCCAGATGTCCCTTCGTCACTGGAATGATTCGAACCTGTGTTGGAGACAGCCACACTGGAATTGACGGTTTCTTTCCGTTCTTCTCGTCTATCGCTGCCTGATCCAGATGTGTGTAGAGGTATCTCTCCACCGTTCCGATCAGTGCCGTGTGAATTATTGGAGGATGCTTCCTGCCACCATCTTCATCCACATATGAGATGCCGAATCTTTGAGCGTTTCCAACATCTATCTGGTTGGTGCCTATCTCGCGCGGCCTGTCAAGTTCATCTATTACGTTATACTCTATGTTGAGAACCCAATAGTAGATGTTCTCAGGTACAAATCCCAAGAGAATCGGTTTCTTTTCAACTTCGATCAGTTTCTTGAAGAATTCAATATTTGAATTGTGGAAAGCTCTCGTTGTATTGTATATTGAAACGTATTCCCTGTTGAGCTTTCTAATTTCCTCGTATATCTTCTCGTGAACCTTCAACGATATGGTCATAGCGTTCTCAAGGTCTCTGCAGTAGATGTGAAGATCTGGCATACTCATTTTTCTCACTCGGAAGCAGAGAAGAAGTTCACCACTCTGCTCCAGCCTATAACTGTCCGCAACCTCGAAGGTTCCGAAGGGGATCTGCCTATAGCTCAGCGGCCAATCCTTCACCATTGAGAACTGTTGGTGGCAGGCCGCATATCTGAGCACGAACTCTTTCTCGTCAACCTTCACCTCATACAGTTTGGATCCGAAGAGTTTAGCATGTTCTCTCACTGGCCGTTCTGAAAGGTTGAACATGTTGGTGCCGCGAACTTGGAAGATCGGCAGACCCAGCGACTTGGCAACGTTCCACGAGTACTCTGCTACAAGATCGAACATGAGTGTTGCTTCTGGACCATACCGCATATGCCCAACATCAGAATAACTTTCCCATTCGATTCCAAACTTCTTACAGTATTCTAGGAACTTCGGCTCTCCACCGAGAAGCCCCTGTTTAAGCGCCTCCTTCTCCACAAGAGACTTGAAGTCCTCTCGACCTGGATGTCTCATATATTCTTCAGGACTGCACAGTTTTCCATCAACATCCATAATCATGTATTCAACTTCAATCGATGGAGCCTTCGCCCTTTCTTCTTCAATCGTGATAGATCTTGACAGCTCAGAGAGTGGATGCCCCTTACATCTGATCATGAAGCTCTTGTACCATCCGAAGGGACTGCGTTTCACAGTGTAGCCCTGGTCAGCTAAGGCTCTCTCCATACTCTGGAGAAGTGGAATCGCTGTATCTCTCGATCCTAAACTGCTCGAAAGATGAGCGTATGGGTAGAGAACAATTATCTTTGTTCCCACCTGTTCCGCAACTTCCTTTATGCTGTCGGAGGCTTTCTTCATAATGAGTTCAGGATTCTTTTCATCTTCCTTCTCGATTGTGCAGAATGCCACAAGTGCTTCGTCTATTGATCCTCTCTTCTGAGCCTCTGAGATTTCTTCAGGATACTTCACTGCACTGTCTTTCACTTCATATTCAAAATGATCTGAATGAATAAGTAGGATTCTCATCTAGAACACCTTAGAGCCTACGCCATGTATCGCCATCTATCGATCATTTTATCCTTCTTCGACTTCTTCTTCAGTTCCTTGTAGTGCTTCTTGCAAAGGTATCCGCGGTTCGCCTTTCCAATATCGAGACCAGCATGAGCAACCTTCTCGGCTGAGATTGATCTTATGGCTTTGTCAGTGCATCCTACCACATTGCACGTTATTCCCTTCTCCACCTTTCCCATTGTGTCTCACAAGCTTCCTCTGCAAAGTGTCAATTGCGTCTGTATGGCTTTGATTTGTATATAATCATGTTTGATAGTTACGGATCGGCATCGGCTAATTCTTCATTCATCTTAATTGTTTGCGAACGTGCAGCATCCTCTGAGCGACGGTGATCCAAGATATGATGGCGATAACAAGAATTCCCCACTCAATTAGTTGTACAATCGTTGCACCGGCCAGGATGATGAGTCGTTCTGGGCGTTCAGCAAATCCAACTCCACTCATCTTGGCGCCTTCAGTCTCAGCTCTTGTTCTCACATAACTGACCATCAGTGAACCAGCCAATGCGGAGAGTCCAATTGGAACCGTCACCAAGCCTCCAGCAACTATTCCTCCGATAATCACTATCTCCTCAATTCTGTCGCTCACCGAGTCCAATACTCCTCCGAAACGTGTTACCTGGCCGTAGAGTCTCGCCATCGCTCCATCCACTGCGTCAAGAAAACCTGAAAGGACTAGGAACCCCAAAGCCAAATAGATCAGTTCAGGAATCTCTCGCGTTTGATAATACGCGAGGCCTGAAACAAGAGCGCTGATAAGGCCTAGAAGAGTGGTCGTAGCCGGAGTCAGACCGGCTTGATGAAGAAACTTTGCGGATCGATCTAGGGGTTCACCTATCTTCTCTTTTATCCTATTCAGCATCTCAGAATTCAAACTCGGATTTTCTAGTGGACACAACGCCTTGTAGGTTTGAAGAATCAATCCAGTATGGTTCGGCTAGAATGAAGTCGAACTTGATTCTGTTTCAGTACGCGTATTTCCTTTCGTCTCTTGCCCTCACTTTTGATATCCCGTAATGGACTGCGCAGGAGACGCAATAATATTTGAACACGCTCTTTCTGGCTATGTAGGCGCCTCGCGCCCTAAGCTCCCTAGCCAGTGTCGGATCCACCAGTGATACGAAGCTTGTGACACGCTTCGCCTTATCCCTAGGAATCTGC
This sequence comes from uncultured Candidatus Bathyarchaeia archaeon, assembly GCA_964549295.1. Classification (GTDB taxonomy): domain Archaea; phylum Thermoproteota; class Bathyarchaeia; order 40CM-2-53-6; family CAVXDP01; genus CAVXDP01. The sequence goes on along the minus strand of CAZJUU010000048.1, from coordinate 3,208 downwards.
ATTCCACAGTTCGTACACTGGACGAGTTCGCTTCTTCCCTTTCCACCCTTGCTCCTTCCTCTGGACCTTCTTTTCTTCGTCATTAGATCCTGACTCCACACCTAGATCAAGTTAGACGCCTTAAAAGGTTGTCTAGAAACTGCTATTCCTTCGGTGGCGCGGTAGACGGGTTCGTCAGGTCTTGGTGATCCATTTATTCAGTAGGCGCGTGCGAAGTAGGCCACTTGGTCAGCGGTCTTTCCGCAGTATATGCATTGAGAGAAGACGGTCTCTTTTTCGAAGGGAATCAACCTAATTGTAGCGCCAGTTTCCTCTTTGATCTTCTGTTCACATAAGAAATCTGAACACCAACACGCCCTTACGAATCCTCCATCGCCGGTAACGATCTTCTTAAACTCCTCGTAGTTCGATACCGACTTTATGTGCTCGTCTAGGAATCGCTTTGCCTTTTCAAACAGGTTCTGTTGAATGTCTTTCAACAATGACTTGACCTTCTCTACGAGTTCTCCGTCTCCAATGGGGATCTTCTGACGTGTGTCTCTACGCACTCCAGTGACCTGTCTCTTTTCTAGGTCTCTCGGACCCACCTCTAGTCTAAGGGGCACCCCCTTCAATTCCCATTCATTGAACTTCCAGCCCGGAGTGTACTGGACTCTATCATCCACTTTCACACTCATTCCAGCTTGTTCAAGCGCCGATGCCACTTCACGCATCCTATTGAAGACCCTCATTCGATCTTCATCGCTGTAAAATATTGGCACTATCACGACTTGGACTGGGGCTATCCACGGTGGTAGAACAAGGCCTTTATCGTCTCCATGGACCATTATTACGCCGCCAATGAGACGCCATGAGACGCCCCAAGAAGCGGTCCAAGCATAGTGATCTTTCTCATCTGTTCCAACATACTTTATCCCGAAGGGTTTGGAGAAATTCTGTCCGAGATTGTGCGAGGTTCCCATCTGCAGAGCCTTTCCATCAAACATGAGTGCCTCCAACGTCATTGTGTAGAGGGCTCCAACAAATTTTTCACTGTCTGTTTTTGTTCCGGCTAGCACTGGAATGGCCAAGTGATTCTCAACCAAGTCACGGTACATCTCAAGAATCTGTACAACCTCTTTGTCCGCATCCTCTTTCGTAGCATGGACAGTATGTCCCTCCTGCCACAGAAACTCGCTGGTTCGGAGAAACGGTTTTGTAGCCTTGATCTCCGCTCTTAGGACCGAGTTCCAAAAATTCAAAAGTAGCGGCAGATCTCTCCAGCTCTTCACCCATTTAGCATAGGAGTCGTAGGCTATGGTTTCGGAGGTAGGCCTCGCCGCAAGTCGTTCACTGAGCTTCGTATCTCCCGCGTGAGTAACCCAGAAGACTTCGGGAGTGAATCCTGCAAAGTGTTCCGCTTCCCTCTTGAGAAAACTTTCTGGAATCAGAGTTGGGAAATAGGCGTTCATGTGGCCGGTCTTCTTTATCTCTCGATCGATGAATTCCCTAATCTTCTCCCAGATCGAGTACCCATAAGGCATACATGCCATGAAACCCTTCATCGCAGTGTAGTCAGCAAGTTCAGCTTTGGTGACCACTTGAGTGTACCATTCTGAAAAGTCCTCGAATTTCTTCACTGTAATTCCAATATCTTTACTCAAAGTCTTGAATCTCCATTAGCACAATATTGTGATTTGTGAATCGTGAAATTGGAGCCTAATCACTTCTTGGAAAAGCCTCCTAATGTCGAGGCACCTTTCAAATCGCCGTAGACTTGACTTACAAATATTTAAGCTTGAAACGTCACGTTTCAAGTTAACTTTCACGAAGTCCATATCTTGATGCTCGGTATTTGGTGTGCATGTTTGAGAGTTATCACAGATCTTCACATCCATTCGAGGTATAGTAGAGCGACAAGCACGAGTATTAGCATAGCAGAGATTTCCAGATTTGGAAACATCAAGGGGTTGGACGTTATTGGCGTCGGGGACTTCACGCATCCAAAATGGTTTGGCGAGATAAGAGAAGAACTGATCGAGATTGATGGAACCGGTCTTTTCAGACCGCGTATTTCTCCAACATTTGGAACCATGTTCATGCTTTCCGTCGAGGTCTGCACGATCTATGAACACGAAGAGGCCACAAGAAAGATCCACCATGTAGTCTTGACGCCTAGCTTCGAAACGGCCTCGCAGATCAACGACAGGCTTTCCAAGTTCGGGAATCTATCCTCGGATGGTCGACCTACCCTGAGCATGACTGCCTCTTCCCTAGTGGAAGAGGTAATGGAAGTATCGAAGGATAATCTTGTATTTCCCGCGCATGCTTGGACACCTTGGTTCAGCATCTTTGGTGAGAGGAGTGGATTCGATCGATTGAACGATTGCTATCAGGACATGACGAAGCATATTACGGCTATCGAGACTGGGCTATCCTCAGATCCTCCGATGAATTGGCGGCTAAGCGCACTGGATCAATTCACGCTGCTGTCAAACTCTGACTCGCATTCTCATTGGCCATGGAGAATTGGAAGAGAAGCCAACGTTTTCGACCTTGAAGAGACGACCTTCAAATCCATTACCGAAGCTATCAGAACGAGAGATCCCAATCGTTTCAAGTTTACAGTTGAGACTCATCCAGCCTACGGCAAGTATCATTGGACTGGGCATAGAATGTGCAGCGTCTCCATGCCTGCAGAAGAGGCTGTGAAACGAGGGAACATCTGCCCGAGATGTGGAAAGAAAATGACTAAGGGAGTGGAACAACGCGTGGAAGAACTTGCTGACAGACCCTACGGGCACAGACCTCCCCAAGCTACTGGATATGTGCATCTTCTGCCACTGTCCGAGATACTCGCCGCAACCTATGGACTGAATCAACCATCAGCATCAGAAGTGTGGAATACCTACAACACACTCACAGAAGCGTTTGGGAACGAGTACAAAATCCTGTTGGACGCTCCATCTGAAGAGATAGCGCGCCATGCAGGCAGTTCCGTGGCAGCCAATATTGGGAGGCTTCGCCTCGACGCGGTTAACGTAGTTCCGGGCTACGACGGAGTCTATGGAAAAGCTGAGCTCGTTCTAGAGAAAAAGGTGCAAAAGGTGGATGGCTGACTATTTCGAGTAAAGACAAAGAACACACATGTCTCTGAAATTCTTTGTAATCAGTATTCAATGGATGAAGGAAGTCTGAGTTCACATTCGAGAAAAGGACTAATATGATT
>CAZJUU010000047.1:4939-9891 GCA_964549295.1 uncultured Candidatus Bathyarchaeia archaeon | reverse complement strand
CCCGTCTTGTTTCCACCAAGTCAAATACGGTTACATCAAATCCTTCTTGATCCAATTCCTGAACAAGACTCGCACCTATTCGACCTGACCCTCCAGTTACGAGAATTTTCATGAACAACTCACCGAAGAAGTCGTTCGTCCAACAGTGACTTTTGACGCTAGTCGATCCATGGTATAAGAGCCTTTCGACGATCAGTCTGCATTTTGAATCTACAAAACTAACCGACAAGGTTTGGAGATCTGCAAAACGATTCTGGACTCACCGATGAGAGTGGCTGAGGTATCAAGCAATGCATATATGACACGGGTCTGTTCGAGAATCATCAGGCAGGCTAATGCTTTGGCAAATGCGAAAGAAACTGGATGGCATCTGGTCGTTGATGCGCTTAATGCTGAGAAGGTAAAATATGTCTTCGGTTTGCCAGGTGACATGCAACTTTACGATGCTCTGAATGAGTATCCCAATATCAAGCCAATTCAAACCAGGCATGAAGGCGCAGGAGTGTTCATGGCATATGCGTATGCGAAGCTGACCGGAGAACCTGGAGTATGTTATGGTACGTTGGGCCCTGGAGTTGCTCAGATGGTGGCGGGAATTCTGGAAACATATTCTGCAGCGCTGCCTATGGTTATTCCAGCTCCAAGTCCAAATCAGCTAACCGAAGGGAAAGGAGCATTTCAAGAAAATGATCAGGTGTCAATGCTCGGTGGAATGACTAAGTGGAGTTATAGGGTGACTCGACCGGAGAAGATTTCTTGGGCAATGAGAAGAGCCTTCTCAATTGCGACTAATGGAAAACCGGGGCCTGTTTTTCTTGATTTTCCAAAGGATGTGGGCAACGCAGAGATAAAACGAACGACTCTGCCAAAATATGTTCCGGCTGATAGACCAATCAGGATTAGGCCTGACTCTGAACGCGTAAAACGAGCTGTAGAGCTGCTGCTCCAGTCTGAAAGGCCTGTCATGGTTGTCGGAGGCGGCGCAATCTCCTCAAGAGCTTTTAAGGAAGTTGTTGAACTGGCAGAACTCCTAGCAATTCCCATCCTTACCACACCATGTGGGAGAGGTATTGTCTCGGAGGATCATCCACTTGCAGTCGGATTGGTAGGTCTGTATAGGACTGAAGTTGGAAAACGACTCTACGAGGATGCAGATCTTCTGATCGGTTTGGGAACACGATTTGAGGAGTTTCAGTCCGGGGGCTGGAAGTATTTCCCGAAGAATGCGAAGTACGTACAGGTGGACATAGATCAATGGGAGATAGGAAAGAATTGGATACCGGACGTAGCTCTCGTCGGCGACGTGAAACTGGCGCTCCGTGACATCATTGATGTTGTGAAAGAAAGACAGAACAAAGTGGAGAGGGCTCCGTCGCGCGTGAAGAAAATTGAAGAAATCAAGAGACAGTACGAAGCCGAAGTAGACGCGGACTGTGCACCTCAAGGAAAAGAACTGAGGGTCAAGATGATTGTAAAAGCTGCTAATCGCGTCTTTGGCACCAATACAATCCTAGTAAATGAGAACGGTTCTCTGGATCTCTGGTCCTACTACTATCCATACTACAGAGTGCTCAACACGCTTGGATGCATCGCTCCTGCCGAACAGACATGCATGGGGATGGGCGTAGCTGCGGCTATCGGAGCGAAGATAGCTATGCCAAACAGAAATGTGGTGTGCACTACCGGGGATGGAGCATTTCAGATGCAGATGCAAGAAATGGCTACAGCCGCCCAGTACAAGGCTGGGGTGACATGGTTGATATTCAACAACTTCGGATTGGGTTGGCCAAAATATGTCTGGCATCTTCTGGCTCCTGGGCGACAAGTAGCAGTAGATTACGATGTGGTACCCGAATTTGAGAAAGTTGCTCAGAACGCCAAATGCTTTGGGATTCGCGTGGAAAAACCAAGTGAAATCGACGATGCATTGAAATCTGCGCTGAAATCTAATGAAGAAGGAATTCCTGCGGTTCTGAACTGCATTGTGAAACCTATGGACTACAACAAATTCTTCAAGGAATATCACTTGCTGTGGGGCGCATCTCGAGATTCAATAAGCGCGTAATGAATGGTGAAAAGACGGCTAATCGAATTCATCGCCGCTGAGCTGGCGGACCTACTCAACCACGGGATAGGTCTCGCCCCCATGTGTGAGAACGTTCACCTTTGATTCCTGACCCAAGAGACGCGAGAGATGCCCTAGCGCCTCGTCAATATTGTCGAATTTTTGGAACCCGATCTTTTCTGATTCTTTGGTGGATATTCCGTCTGAAACGATGCAGACAGTATGTCTCTCTCTAACATGGGCGATGTTTAAGGCCAAGCCTAGGGCGACCATGTCATCAACATCGCGAGCCTCGTACATTTCTTTCAGTTCTGTCGTGTTATGTTGAAGATAATCAATCCATTTTGGATGCATTGGAGAAAGCCCTTCGGGGCAAGGCGTGACTTCTATTATGCCCCCGCCAGGTTCTGTAGCCAAATCAGCGGAGAAGAGGCCTTTCAGACCCTGCCAATAATCGATGTCTGCAGGATAACTGCTCGATATTGTGATGCTAGCCAAACCTGACAATTTGGCACCATAGATTTCGCGAGCTGAGGCCACACCGGATCGATGTGCTTTCACAAGATCTCCTGCAAAGACCTTCGCTATTTGCCCGGATTTTGTAGTCACAGTATTAACTAAGAAATCTATTCCAATTCTCTTTGCAAAGGTATCGATAAGCAAACGAGTAGGATTATCATCCATTCCAAGTCCGTTCGGAGTGGTGGCGGCAGAATATACGTGCATTCTTCCAACAGTCTCTTCTCCGGCCAATCCTGGAAGAAGTATCTTGGCTCCAGCTCCCCAACCGGCATTGTAATGTGGGACGATGTTCCCTGTTGCGATACGGAGGTCAGACTTCGCGTATTCCTTGTTAATCCAGATCGGAATTTTTCCAACTACGTGGTCCACGAACTGAAGTTCTGATTCATCTTTGAAAGAATGATTTATGACCTCATATTGTTCCACAATTTGCCATCCATACTTATCCTTCATTTCTCGCATCGTCATCGGTCTATGAGTCCCCAACGCCACGATGATTTTGATATCCTCTTTCTTGGCTCCTTCCCCATGCAAAACTCCAAGAATTGGCCTCAAAAGCGTCTCTGTTGGCGTCATTCGACTTATGTCGTCAACCACTATAGCTATCTTCTTGTCCTTTGGAGAAAGTGACTCAATTGTGGAGGATTCGATGGGATTCTCGAGTGCTCTTTCAACCACTTGAAGTGGATTGAGCGAAGAAGCCACCTCCCTTGGACTTATTACACTCAAAACGCGTTTCTCAGCGACCTCAAAATCAAGAAAGGTTTGGCCGTAAGGTACTTCGAGTTTCACGCTGAGCCCACCGTACGACAGACAGAAATGAATGGGAACTTCCTGTTGACTGGAACATCATTTCATTGTTGAGTCAGGAAGACTTTGTTCTTTGAAGTAACAATGACTAGACTCTCTCAAATATCTTCTCGAGATATCTCTTCCCTTCTACTACTCCCTCTTCTACATTCTCTGGTTTCTGTGCATGCACTGGCTCCGCATATTCTACTATCAGGTAGCCGTCGTAGTCCATCTCCCTAAGCACTCTTGCACATTCTTTCCACGGAACCTGACCCTTGCCTATCGAAGGACAATCGTAGGTAGCCTTTTTCCCCGGGATAGTTCCGTACGGGCCATTGTGATAGATCGCGTCCTTGGCATGCATAACTACTATGTAGTCTTTGAGCTTCCTTATTGCTCCAGGTATGTCACGATTTCCTGGCTGGGTCAGGGCAAGATTGGCAGGATCGAAATTGACCCTCAATGCCTTCGACTCAATCTCTTTCATCAGTCTCAGCAAAGCGTCTTCTGTGTCTACCAGAAAAATTGATGCATGCTCCATTGCCAATGTCGCGCCAACCTTCTCCGCGTGGCTAACCAATTCGTTTGCGATTTCAAGTAGAGATTTCCATTGCTCTGGTTTATTCGGATCGCCGCCGCTCTCACAGACAACTATCCCGGCTCCCTCTTCAGCCACATAGTTCATCATTGCTTTGATGTCCTCAATTCTTGCCTCTCTCCTCCTCCCCACATCTACTGGCGTCGGTCCAAGTTCTTTCATGTCTCCGAGAAGGCAATATTGACCAAGAGCCACAATATCGATTTCGGCTCCATCAGCCATCTTGCTCAATTCTCGGGGAGGCAACCACAAGGAGTCCGGATACATGTTTGCTGGCCATTGTTTCACAACTCTGAATCCCAATTCAGCTGCGCCCAACCAGAGTTGAATGCCTGCAAAACCTAGATCTCCGACACGTCTCATTCGATCCTTAAGAGACAAACTGGTCCACATCGTATCCATGGCCGCTATTTTCATGAACTCACCACATTTGTTCAACCGGTTCTATAGCTATGTTGCCGGTCATATATGATTCTCTGGAAAAACAAGATTTCGAGTGATCTTGGTCTTTGATCAGATGGTCATAAACGATATCTAGAACCTGAGAAGCTATTGGAAAGGACGCCCTTGTGACACGAAAAGAGGTATGGTTTGAATATGGACAAACCCGTTTTCGTAACGAAGAATCAGAGAAAGACGCTTGTGGTTAAGGGGACATCGATACATTGGTTTCGTGAGAATCCTGAGGATCAAGCAATGGAACCCATACTGATCACGCAGTCTCCAAAGAGTTCGGCCGAGTGGACTGATGGAAAAGGTCCGTACGTTCATGAAGGAGAGGAAATCCACTATGTCTTGCAAGGGAAGCTTGTTGACTACTATGACGGACATGAGTATGATCTGCAAGAGGGTGATTACTTCTACTTCCAGGGAATGAGACCACACACGTGGATGAATCCAACGGAACAAGATGCTGAAGTCTTGATTGTTGTTGCTCCTACGCTGACAGCCCGAGTTGACTACTATGATCATCTT
>CAZJUU010000047.1:0-4839 GCA_964549295.1 uncultured Candidatus Bathyarchaeia archaeon | reverse complement strand
CTTGATTGTTGTTGCTCCTACGCTGACAGCCCGAGTTGACTACTATGATCATCTTAGTTCCGAGGATCGTGAATACGCGTACAAACGAATGAGAGAATTTGGAATAGAACCGCCAAAAGACAGGCCATAGGATAAGAATACTGCGAATTATGTTCTAACAGTTGCAGGTCTTTTGCACCATGGAGAGAAAAGTCAAGGCAGTGATTTTTGATCTTGATGACACTCTCATAAGATCGAATGTTGATTTCATAGAAATGAGAAGTAGAATGATAGATTTTCTTAGGAAGTACTTACCATTTCCAGTTGACTTGGACACGAGCAAATCCACGCATGAAATAACGGAGTATGCAGTAAGACTGCTGAAGGAACACGGTCAGTCCGAGATGATTCCACAAGCAATGAACGAGCTCAACAGAATAATGACCGAGGTTGAACTCAAACACGTTTCAAAAGCGAAGCTGATGGATGGAGTCCTACAAACTCTCAACAGGCTTAAGGACGCCAAAATAAAAATAGGAGTTCTGACGCGGAGCTGCAGGAAGTACACTGATGAAACCTTGAGAGCAACAGGCCTATCCGCTTTGGTTGATGAAGTTGCTACGAGGGACGAGACAAACACGCCAAAGCCGGACCCAACTCAGGTCTACTCCCTCATGAAACGAATGCGTGTCAGACCAGAAGAAGTTGTATTGGTAGGGGATCATCCGATCGATGCACTCTGTGCAAAAAACGCAGGAGTAAGCTTTGTTGGAGTTCTGACAGGCAGATTGACAGGAGAACAGCCAAAACAGTTCGCGGAAAAGGTACTTCCCAGCGTAAGGGAGTTGCCCGATCTCCTGGGCTTGTGACATAGCTCGAGGATCACCTCATGCTGGAATAGGAGTCTCTTGCCCAAATAATGCGACAGAAATTCTACAGCCACCGTTCAGCAAGAAAATTGAAATAGGCGACAGAGACCGACCAGCAGAATAGTGATGAATCATGAGAACAGTGTTGACAAAGAAAGGAGAGGTAAAGAATGTCAAGATTGGAGGTACAACGATTTCGCCACTGCTTCCGGATGATGTCATAAAGGATGCGTTGATTGAGGTAGCAATAACAATAGTAGAGCCAGGAACCGAGACCGAATGGACTGATGGGAGAGGACCGTTCGTCCATACTGGAGAGGAGTTTTGGTACGTGTTGAAAGGAGAACTTGAAGCAACAGTCGGCAACAGATCATATCGGCTGGTGGAAGGAGATCTGCTCTATCTTGACGGAATGAAGCCTCATATGTATAGAAACGTTGGAAAAACTGAAGCGAAGCTGTTTCAAGGTTGCAGCCCTCCTGAGGGCGTCAGAGTCGATTACTATGAACATCTGAATCCACAAGAATGGAAGGAAGCAATCGAACGACGGTCAAAATACGAGAAGATACGCATAGGAGTCAGTCACCGGTACGAGTGAAGAATGCGTAATTGCCTTTTGATGACGTATCTCCTGATCAAACCACGGAAACAAATTATTCATCGCTTGCTATGAATACCAATTGTTTCCCTGACTTCTCCAGAATCACGGAATGCTCGATCACCATATGCTTTGTGAAGGTTGCCAGCAGCTCGAAATGATGTGGTCGAGACCCACACCGGGACCTTTCGATCCGTCTTGAGGGGAACAGTACAGGAGCGGTAAGGAACAACGTAATAACAGGAAACTCGAAATGTATTGGCGGTGATGAGTTTGGAATTATGGGACGCACTTAGGACAAGACGCTCGATTCGCAAATACAGAACAGACCCTGTCCCTGATGAAAAGATCGAGAAGGTCTTAGAGGCAGCCAGAATTGCCCCGTCGGCTGACAACAAACAACCATGGGATTTTGTTGTGATAAGAGGTAGGGAGAAAATACGCGAACTTGGAGAATCCGCATACCCAGGTTCGGAGTTCATAGGCCGAGCCCCGGTCGTGATAGCGGCTTGCGCAAACCCTGAAACGTGTGGCACAAGGCAGGACGGCGTGAAGTATTACATGGTGGACATAGGGATTGCCTTTCAGCAGCTAATATTGGCCGCATGGGAGCTAGGGCTGGGCACATGTTGGGTCGTTGACTTTCGGGAGGATAAGATTCGGAAAGCTCTTGGCCTGCCTAATCAAGTAGTTCCTATTGCACTGACCCCGCTAGGGTATCCAGACGAGAAACTCGGTATGACGCCAAGAAAAAGATTGTCTGACATAGTCCACAACGAAAGATGGTGATGATATACGGAATCGTGAAGGAATGATTCTCCGTTATTGTGCATAGACTAAGACGTTCAAATCGAATGTGAAGTCAAGTTCTCCTTTTGCTCTTCATAACGCCGAGACTTTCTTGATACCGACCAACATATGGTTTTTCAGCATCAGAAGTAAGTTCGATTAGAGTCAATTGTAGAAGGGGCTCCCCTCTTGCTATCTTTACACTTGTCTTGCCGGCATTGATGAGAGAGATAGTGAGTTGCCCTCTAAATCCTGGATCGACAAGGGCCAAGCTTGCAATCAACCCTTCTCGCGCAAAGGATGATCTCAGATGGAGCAACCCTACTAGGTTAGGTGGTAGTTCAATTCTTTCATATGTGGCAACCAGCTTCTGATCTCCGGGGTTAAGTGTAATACTCTTAGTGAGTCCCAGATCATAGCCCGCTGGCGTGACCCTGGAAGCATCAAACGGGTCGATGCTCAATACACCTTTGTCCACAAGTTCCTTCATGTGTGCATCGGAGAGAGCCAACATAGACCACTTGCGAAACTACGCAAGAGAGATCTGTTCACTTAGACTTTTTGGCACTATCTTCCGTGGCTGAAAGAACCATCCCAATTGACGGTATGCGTCTCATAGTTCTCCCAAGATCCAGCCGTACGTCAAGCCGCTTAAGATGCTGAATGTTAAGGCTACCAGTGCGTAGGTGAGAACTGATTTCCACCTAATGATCCTTGAAGCGGCTATCATGTTTGGAATATCGTAGGGTTGCCCCATAAGCCAAGAGAGCAACGCAGCGTTGGACATACCAAGATTCAGCAGACTTCTTCCCAAAACTATCTCAACCAAGGTTGGTGTGTATAGTGGTCCTCCGATAACCGAAGCCAATAGTACACCTTGAACTCCCGTAAGATAGCTTCCCACGATGTGTTCAGGCAGAAAGGCCTCTACGTAGCTAACTGCTATCAGACCGGCAAAGAAGAATGGTAGGATCCTCTTTCCTAGGTACCATGCGAATTTCAGTGCGTTCACAAGCTTGTCGTCAAACGAAATCTTGACGACGTCCACGCTTGCGTGGCCGAGATTGTCTACCTTGTACTCGTTTTCAATTTTCTTTCCCCATGGAGTTCTAGAAATCACGACACCAGCAACCAGCGCTGTGGCCAGAGATGTGAAGATTCTGATGATGGCGATTTGCCACGAAATGATCTCACCTGTCAAGAGAATCGTGAGAATATTTGCTGCTGGTGCCATCAGCAAGAAGGCTATTGCCGGACCGATACCTGCACCTGCGAATAGAATTCCTGAGAATAGTGGAACCATTGTGCATGAGCAGACTGTGAAAAACGGTGCAACGCCCGCTGATATTCCATATCCGATTGCCTTGCTTTTGCCCATGTATTTGTTGACGATATCTTTGGGTATGAATTCGTAGATTATGCCAGCGGTTACAAACGCGAATGTGAGGCAGATCCAAGCGTGACTCAGATAGTCCCAGATGTAGGCTATTGGCACATACCATAGAGGCAGTTCCCTGAAGTCTGTAGGCTTTGGGGTTGGAGCAAGCGAGTATGCCATGATTCTCGAATAGACTAGGCCTACAAAGACCAGCATGACAAAGACAACAAGAATTATCGTTCTGAGTTTCTTGAGTCTTGAATTCATCGTTGATCAGTTGGACTCAGCTATTTCATCAGTCCCGCTTCTCGGAGAGCATCCTTCAAGGTTCCTTTGGTCGGGCAGACGCCAATGATTTGAATATCTTTGTCAATTATGATGGCTGGGCTGACCTCCAAGCCATATTCCTTTGCCTTTTCAGACGGTCCCTTGTAGATCTTGACATCAATACTATCGCCATATTCCTTCTTGATCTCATCAATCAGCTTGAGGACAAGTCTTCCACCTGAACATGGTGGAAGAGAAGTAAAGACCTCAACGGACAACGTCAATCTTTCACACTCCCATTTCTTTCAGTGAAGCCACTATTGTTTCTTTGTCGGGGCAGACACCGACCAGCTTGATCTTTCCTTCATTGAAAACAACTGCGGGTACAAGAGTGAGTTTGTAGGTTTCGAACTCTTTACACGGACCAATGTGCTTTATCACCTGTACCTTTCCCTTGTATTCTTGAGCAAACTCGTCTGCTGTCTCAAGTAGTTTGACGCATCCAGCGCACGGTGGTTCAGCTGTGAAGACCTCCATCCTAACGCTCAAAGTGACTTAACCTCCAAAAACTTGAAACGCCTTGATCATGACAAGGCTTTCTCAATTAGAGTCTTGACCTCCGACTCGTTGGGTATTCTTCCAGTGATCTTCACTACACCGTTTATCGCCACAGCTGGTGGAACGATGATGCCGAAACGACGCACCGTCTCCCTGTCCGAACAGTTTCTCTTCTCCACCTTGACGGTTACGTCGGGTCTGTTCAGTTGGGATACCGCTTTCGCAACAGTCTTGAAAGTGAGGTTGCATCGTGAACATGGAGGCACGGTACCCAACACTTCAACCAGTATGTCACTCATTAACGATAACCTTGCTGTATTCCCAAGATGACGTTTCTGCTCAGCGATTCGACAAGTCTTGAATCTACCATGTCAATCAGGTCGTAGATCTTGCGCGAAGTA
>CAZJUU010000046.1:0-9980 GCA_964549295.1 uncultured Candidatus Bathyarchaeia archaeon | reverse complement strand
GCTGATACATACGCCGTGAGAAACCTCGCTGCTGCTATGAGTTCCCTGTCAATTCAACTTCCGGAAGGTGCAACTGGAATTATGGCATATGATCCAGCTGGACCGCTATGGACTGAAGAGCAGGAAACAACTCAGGCTTCGGTTTCTCCACGCTATGGTACACTCAGAGGAGACGAGAACTTCACTTTCACATTGAAGTATCGTCTGCCCACTAGCTACGTGAAACAGGTGAAATGGTGGGGACAGTACGAACTTGTATTTGACTTTCTCACCAGTCACCCGTGGATGGTGGATAAGCTAGCGGTTCTGGTTGTGATGGAGGAGGGGATGAAGCTTGAGAAAAGTTCTCAGAGCCCAACATCATCCTACACTGATCATGGTAAGACAGTCTATGTCTACGAGTTCAAAGGCGTAACTCCACTTCACAATCTCACATTCACGATTGAGTACAAGTACCTCAGCTTCTGGACAGCCTTTAGACCAATTACTTGGTTGGCTGCTGTTGAAGCAATCATCGCAGTATTCTTGGTCGCCTCGAGAGGCAAGAAGGTCATACTCGCAACCGTTGCCCCACTGGAGACAATCCGAAGATTCGTTGGATTGTATGATGAAAGAACAGCCTTGAGACTTGAGATCGACAGGATACAGGAGGATATGGGACGTGGCGGGGTCTCGAAACATGATTATAGACGGCGAAGGAAAGCCATCGATTCCCGGCTGGATGAGATAAACAGATCGCTGGGCTCTGTCAAACAACAGTTGAGGTCCGCCGCTGGAAGATACGATGAAATGATCAGAAAGCTGGACAAGGCCGAGGCCGAGATAGACGCAGCGAAAGCAAGCGAATCACAAGTCAGGGTTCAATACCGTTCAGGCAAGATCAACAAGGACGTCTACGAGACTGTCCTATCCGATGTAAGGAAGCGAGTAGCTAGAGCCCGAGAAACAATCGAAAGTACAAGTATAACTCTACGCGAGGAAGCACGCTAGACAAAGGCCATGGCCCTTGTCGCCCTCGTCCACACAAGATATCAGTAAGGACATGCAGCTGTAATTGTTGGAATGATTTGACATGTTCTGTCCAAACTGTGGCAAACAGATCGGTGAACAAACAAGCCTCTGCCCCCACTGCGGTCATTCAATTGCTTCCAAGAAGAGAATGATCGTTGTCACGACGCCAGCCATACCAGGCTACAGGATTACTAATGTTCTTGGAGTCGTCACAGGCCTAACGCCGAGAACAAGAGGAGTGCTAGGGAAGTTCGTTGCAAGTATCCAGTCTATGATAGGCGGGGAAGTAACGGCTTTCACAACGGAACTTGAGAAAGCTAGGGCAGAAGCAATAGATAGGGTCTGTGAAAAGGCAATGGCTTTGGGGGCAAATGCAATAGTTGGACTAGACATCGAGACTTCCGACATAGGTCTTCAAGCTGGAGTCACAGTGATATCTGCGACGGGCACGGCAGTCGTCGTTGAACCTGAGTGAAAATGCTGGACATGTGGCGAACCCTAAACGATCTTCAGAGAACCTAGAGTCGATCTTTCTTCTCAAATGGCAACTTCCCAACTGCTACCTACTTCATACGCTCGAAGGCTATTGTTCCGATAGTGAACATTGCCGCAGCAAACGCGACGAGAACCACGACATTGGCGTAGAATGGAAATCGTGAGATGCCCAGTATCACGGTTCTCAAACCGTCGACACCGTATGTCACGGGGTCAACGTAGGTTATGGCTGATATCCAGATTGGCAGGTTTTCAAGAGGGAAGAGCGCGCCGCTGAAAAAAAATAGTGGGAAGACAAGGAAACTGACGACCATGTTGAATCCTTCTGGGCTTTCCATTAGCGATCCTATGATGAGACCTGCGCTGACTAGGCTTAGAGCGAGCAGAAAGATAAGAAACAAAGCTAGTAGGAAGGTTACTGGAGTGAGACGGACTCCAAGTGCAAAGCTTAGTAGCAGTACTATGAAGGCTTGAAGCATCGAGTCAGTGCATCCGCCTAGAACTTTTCCAACGAAGATTGTTGTTCTGGAAAGCGGCGCCACTAGAACCTCTTTTAGTATGTCGATCTTTCTATCCCAGACGATATAGACACCGTAGAAGACTGATGTGAAGAGAACGGTCATCGCTAGAATGCCTGGATAGACAAAGACTTGGTAGTTAAGACCGCCAATATCCACGGAGGATCCAAGTCCACCTCCAAACACGAATATCCAGAGTATGGGATTGAAGATTGAAGTTATGATGCGTGATCTTTCACGTTTGAACACTATGAACTCTCTAAGCCAGAGAGCATAGATTCCTTCCACTCGGCTCATCTTCTCGTCCTCGCCTTCATCGCTCTCTCGAAGATTCCGCCCTCGCCTGTTTCCACCCGGATCTCCTTACCAGTATACTTCAGGAAGACGTCGTTGAGACTGGCAGATCTCGTCTCGACGCTTTCAATGTTTCCGGCTACATCAAGGATTTCCTTGAGGTTCTGACTTGCGTTCTTGACTGTCAGGGAAATGTATCCATCCTCGACCTCAGCCTTCGTTACACTTTCCATCTGCTTGAATCGTTCAGTGTCGACTGAATTGGTTTTCAGGCAGACGAGATCTCCGCCAACCGTTTCCTTCAGGTTTTCAGGTGAATCCATGACGACTATCTTTCCTTCATCGATTATCGCGATTCGATCACACAACCTGTCCGCCTCCTCCATGTAATGCGTTGTGAGAACGATTGTCATGTCTCGTTCCTTCGACATGTTCTCAATGTATTCCCAAATATGTTCACGTGTCTGCGGATCAAGTCCCAACGTAGGTTCGTCTAGGAAGAGTACTCTCGGAAGGTGAAGTAGTCCACGTGCAAGTTCGAGTCTTCGTCTCATACCTCCAGAGTAAGTCTTGACGAGGCTTTGTTGTCTCGTCTCTAGACCAACCAGTTTGAGAACCTCATCTATCCTTTTTGAACGCGTATCTTTCGGCACGCCATACCACATGGCGTGAAGGCGGAGATTCTCTCTTCCAGTGAGAATATCGTCCACGCTGGGTTCTTGAAACACGATTCCAATAGATTTTCTGACATTATGCGGATCTTTCGAAATATCGTAACCATTGACTACAGCTGTTCCTTGTGTCGGTTTCAGAATGGTGCAGAGCATCGAAATCGTAGTAGTCTTACCAGCTCCGTTCGGTCCAAGCAGACCGAAGATCTCCCCGTGTTTGATACTCAGGTTAACATGATCCACGGCTGTTACGTCTTTGAACATCTTGGTAAGATCAAAGGTCTCTATTGCGTATTCCAATTTCACGCATACTCCAAAATGACAGTAAGGGTAGAACTAGCTCACTTTCCGCCGAAACGATTCCAGTGTGTCAGGTCTCTGCCTGTTGCTCTTAATAAGTCTCCTCGTTCACGTCTGCATCTTGCGCCTTTGTTAATCTATTTCGAAGCTTCAATAGGTACTCTCGGTATTTGGACGGATCCGTTTTGAGTAGGACAGTTACTACGAGAACTGAGATGATAGCGGAGCCCACGATTGAAGCACCGGTCCCAAACAGTGTTTCCAGTTTCAGCGCAGCGGCTCTTGTGCCATAAGCGCCCACCAGTGCTATGACAAGTTTTCCGAAGAAATATGATATCGTGAACTTCAGAGTATCGTACCTCATGAGTCCCAAAGGTATGACCACAGGATCGTCGGGGATCGGGGATGCGGCGGCGATGAAAGCGCCGAGAGCACCCCATTGACCAATCATCTTGTTGTATCTGCTTAACTTGTTGTTTGAGTAGTTGAATCGTCTACCCAAAACCGCAGCAAGATAGAAGTGTACGAGTTTGGCTGATGTAGCGCCGACGGCAATCATTAAGGCAACGGGAGCCGGATTGATTGATGTAAAGTAGACTACTGCGCCGGCCAGTACGAGATTTGAAGGAGAAGCAAATGGAAGAAGGTTGATGGCCACAATTAGTAATAGTATACCCCAGTAGCCATACGAAGTAAGCAGTTCTATCATCAGATCCTCTTCCATAGATTCGAGTTGGGATGGAGTCGATTGGCCCTCTGTAAACCCATCAAGTCGCTTAAGTGCTTAGAGGTTGTATGGGAAGGCTCTCTCCACAGCGACAAACATTGCTCCAGTTATTCCTAGCGCACCTAGCAGAACCATTTCAGAGTTTATTGTTCGCCAACCCTTATCGCGGAGTTCACTAATGGAACATTCCCAATTCTTCCATAGAAATTCCTTTTTCTCTTGCAAATCCGATGGAAGAGTTTCTCAAGAATCGGAGATCGTTGAGTGTTGCATGCATTTTGGGAAATGAAATCCAGAGACCTAATATACTGTCCCCAGTTAAACTTCAGTTGATGAGGAAGAGAGGATGCCATTTTGTACTAGATGCGGTAGGGAACTACCTGTTGAAGCAAAGTTTTGCATGAACTGTGGCGCCGCGGTTGGTCCGGCTCCTACATCTGCGCCACCACCATCGCCGCCGACAACGGAATCCGCTCAACTAGGTGCTTTTGCAGATCTTGGATCCCGAATCATTGCGGGTATTGTTGACTACATAATCATCGGAATCGTCGCAGCTATCCTATTCTTTGCCGCATTCACTCCTTGGATCATGATAGGTAGGCCTGGAATGATGTCTGGCTTTGGTTGGGGCTGGTTCGGCGGAATGTTCGCGGTCCAGTTTGTCCTTTGGTTAGTGTATTTCAGCTACTTCGAAGGCACCTCAGGACAGACAATTGGTAAAAGGGTCGTGCATGTGAAGGTTGTGAAGGAAGACGGATCGAAATGTGATCTGGGTTCAGCATTGATTAGGAACATTCTCAGAATAATTGATCATCTGCCGTTTCTTTACATACTTGGAATTATTCTCATAGCAGTCACGAACAAGAAGCAACGTCTAGGCGACATGCTCGCAAAAACGATTGTAGTGAAAGCATAAGTCTGAGGTTTCAATTAGAACCTCAACCTGACTCTTTTTTCTATCCTTTGCCTCTCACAAGTGACGTGAACACGCCCAGCGCAGCTATGAATCCCGATACCAAGAATGCTCCATGAATACCCTTCACATATACTCCAGCCACGACCGGTCCGACCTGGCTTTGCAGTCCGAAGAGAAGTTCCGAAAGCACTGTTGAAGGTATCGCTGTAGCTGCAACAGCTCCCATAATGGCGAGACTCATGGATTGACCCATGAAACGCATTGTAGCAAGCGTACCCGCGGCGACCCCAAGCCTATTCCTTTCGACCGATCCCATAACAGCACTTGTGTTGGGCGCTGAAAAGGCTCCCATTCCAATACCAAGGAGAAGCAGACGAATGACAACGTCGAACCCGGAAGAGTTCACGCTCACAGTGCTCAATGCAAGAAGACCCAAGCACGTTAGCGCCATTCCTGCTGAGCTGAGTGCTCGTGAACCAAATCTGTCGGAAAGCCAACCGCTGACAGGGGAGAAGAAAGCCATCACTATGGGCATGGAAAACAGGATCAGCCCGGCGTCTGCAGGTCCTAGGCCTAGGATTCTTTGCAGGTAGAATGACATCAGGAAGGTCACACCGAACATTGAAGTATAGTTCAGAAGAGCTGTGAGATTTGCCGCGCCGAAGAGACGATTACGGCAAAAGAGTGAAGTATGGAACATGGCCGTTTCACCAACCCTTCTCTCCACGCCTACAAACAGAATGAAGAAGACTATGCTGGTTAGGAATAGGCCTACGGTGCCATAACTCACCCACCTGTAGCTAGGACCAAGTGTCAAGGCTAGCAGTAGCGCAGCCAAACTGATGGTGAAAGTGATGGCGCCCAGAAGATCAAACCTTCTCCTTTCATGCGCATTCTTAGATTCCTTCAACATCAAGAGAGACAACGCTACCACGAAGATGCCTATTGGAAGATTGATGAGGAAGATCCAGCGCCAACCTAGACTCTGAACGAGAAAGCCTCCCAGGGTTGGACCTGTAGACAAGCCACCGTACACTGCCATCGCATTGATGCCTAGAGCTTTTCCACGCTCTCTATCGGGGAAGACATCGGTTACTATGGCTGGTCCAGTTGATCCGATTAGAGATGCACTCACTCCTTGAATCGCTCGAAAGAAGATCAACTGCGGTCCGCTTTGCGATACCGCGCATAAAGCAGATGCCGCTGTGAACAGACCGAATCCCAGTATGAACGGTGCTCTTCTTCCTCTTGCATCTGCAAGCCTTCCGAAGACCAGCAAGAGGGAGGAGAGACAAAGAAGATAGGATGTCGGAATCCAGATTATTGTTGCAAAGTCTACGTGTAGATTGGATGCGATTGAGGGTAGGGCGATGCTCACGATGCTGCTGTCGAGTGGAGTCATGAAAGAGCCTACGGTAGTGATGAGTAGGACGATCCATTTGTAAGAGGCGATTTGTGAAAATTTGTCTGACATGGGCTATGCCTTCATCCAGTACCTGCTTGAGGCATAAGGGTTACCGTTCCCGTTTCCTTGATCTAGACTTCGGAGGATCGTATTGAGTTGGTTCTCTATGCCCCTCCATGTAGAATGCCCTGCCAAAAGACGGCTACTGACTCCACAGCCACCTAGGCAGTGAACCCATGGCATATGATCGACATGATCCCCACCCCGGGGTAGGGGGGTCGTGAACCGTTACGATCGAAAGTTCCAACTGAAAATCAGATTCAAGAGTTGATGGGCCTCTGAACATCGAGAATACCGCCAAACTTCACTGTCGCTGTCTCTGAACGGATTCTGTTGAGTCATTTGCGAAGAGTGATTGTTCGTTTCAGTGAATGACTCTTCAGTGATAGGTCGGGTATCATTGCCTAGTGCGTTCATTCGTTGATTCTAGTTTCTTCTTCTGAGCATTACAGTCCACATGGCTCCTACTAGGAGTATGCTCAATGTTACTCCTAGGTTTAGTCCCTCGCTAGTCACAGGAAACAGTCTCGCCAATTGACTGGTTGTGACCAAGTAGCCGTTCCAAGAGAGCCATGTGAGAAGTTTCGGAATCCTTTCGTTGAACAGAAGGTAGTATAGATAGTCTTCCACTCCCAAGTGCGTGAAGATCATAGACTGGGCGAAGCCTGCGATTGAAAACTTCCAGTTTCCTCCTCCAAGCCAGTATGCCACGGATATGCAAGCGAAAACGACTGTTGATAGAACTTGGAAGAACACATGGTGAAAGATCCATATTTCCTCCACGGCGTCTAGAGGTTTGAAGACCATTTCTACGGTTACCCGATCAGCATAGACGAAACTTAGGAAAGTTGAGATCAAGCAGATCTGAAAGAAAACAAAGCTTCGCAGTCCGATTGGAAGTTTGACTATGTAAGCATTCAAGGTAAGTCCTCGGGAACACTTTTTCCTCCATCTACTTAAAGACTGAACCTGAAACTGAAGGGCTTGTGCCATTGCCCATGAAAACCGTGTATTAGCGGTTCAGTGGTTTTCAATAAAGGCTATCTTATCGTGATCTACAATTGAATGACGGTTGTTGTTCACTTGGCCGAAACAAAACAGATACTCTCGCTTGTGGCTATTACATTGTTAATCGCCGTGACGAGTGTGGCCATTGTTGCTAATGTGGGGAATCTGTTCTCAGGTTCGACTGGTGAGATAGCCATAACAGATTATCAGGCAACATTCTACTTGAATGGGACACTGGTTGAAACATACACATACCAGATCAAGGCATATGGAACTTATCGAATGCTGTATCGGGCTTGGGAGGTTCCCATTTCTTTTCAGGAATTGGATTCTCCAAGCGTCCAGGTACTTGAGATAGAACCACCTTATCCAGGAATCTATGTGTATGTCAAAGACCACTCGGGGAGCGTGTATCTGTTCCCAGAGGACGTTTATGCCCGATACGATGTGGAGCAACTTGCGTACACGAATGAAGTAGGAGTTCTCAACCCAAACCATTTTCCGCCAGGAACGTACAAAGTTAGTTACAGATTCGTTGTTCATCCACCCATCGAGTATGACGATGATTTCAAACATCTGAATCTGAAGTTCGCGTCAACTCACATGGCCTATGGAAAGGTTACAATCACGATTGAAGATGGAAATCGAGTGCTAGCAGTATATCCCCATCCGCCGAATCTAATGGTTGAGAAACGTGACGACAAGATTATCGTTCGAGGCATATCTGGAGAGGACCAGCTACTTGAAGTGGAATTGCTGCTTGAGAAGAGTAGTCTTTCGGACATGAGAGGTTTCGAGAATCGCGTTGACAATGTGAGGTCAAAAACCGAGGTCGCGAATCTCTTCTATGCGTTGCCATACTACTTGGCCACGTACATTATGTACGTGACGTACGCACTTGTCTTCGCGTTGCCAATTGCATTTCTATTCATGTATTTCAAATACGGTAAGGAGAGACGCTATGATGTTCCAGAATACCTGAGTTTCGTTCCTTCAATGAGGAAGCCATGGGTTGTTAATCTGATATTTGGCAGTGATGTGAACCGTTTTGATGAGAATGGTCTCTATGCGACTCTACTGGATCTTCAGAGAAGAGGGAAGATTCGATTCAAACTGAAGAATCCCTCCGAGCCAAACAGTAGCGGACTCTTGATCCAGACCATAGAACCCTCAAGAGGGGAAGACGACTATGAAGATAGGGTCCTCAGTTTCCTAAACGCGAATGCTGTGAACAGTGTCTTCGACACTGACTATGTCAAAGAACTTTTGGAGAAGACGAAGAAACTGACGTATGTTCCGAGTGATCTGACCAGAATAAGAAGTGGACTGGATTCGCTGGTCTCATATAGTAACAAGGCCGTGGTGTCGAACTTCGCTGTCAGTGGAAGAAGTAGAGTCACCAGATTGTTGCTTGCTCCAGCGATAATCTTCTTCATCAGTCTTCTCATGTTGATATCTGTTCCATACGCGTTTGACATGATTGCTCAGGTAATGGCCTTGTCATTTGTAGGCATTGTTCAGACTGTGATTGGAATTGCTTTTCCATCGACATTATTTGGAAGATGGAGGGGAGATCGCTACAAAGAAAAGTTGGAATGGGACGCTTTCAGAAATATGCTTTCCGATTTGGCTCAGATCAAGAAATACGCGCCACAGGACATTTCGATGTGGGGTGAATGGTTGATCTATGGAACAGCGCTTGGCGTGGGGGACAAGGTGCGTGACGCCATGAAAACGTTGTATGTCAAGATACCTGAGTTTGACAATCTCGTTATGATGCCGATTATCTTGCGTCCGGTGATCTCGACTCCCATAAGGACCGTGTCGTCCTCTGGTGGACATGGAGGTTCTGGTGGTGGAGGGTTTGGAGGTGGCGGAGGATTGGGAGGGGGCGGTGGAGGCGCTAGGTAAAATAGTCCGAGTGACAAACCTGCTAGTCTATTAGGTGGTCTATGTGGATTTCACGTCTCTTATCTTCCTAGTCGTACTGGCTGTCATTGTCATTAGTCTGATCGTTTACTTTGTTTCCATATACAACAAGTTTCAGAGTCTCAGGAATTCGGCTGAGGCGACTCTAGGTCAGATTAGGGTTGCACTGAAAAAACGGTTGGACATGATAGAACAGCTGGTGGAAGCGGTCAAAAGCTACGCGAAATTTGAAAGAGAGACATTTGAGAAGATCACCACGCTTAGATCGCAAGTCTCCACATCGAGAGCCGCAGACCTTGGGAATGTCGACAGAGAGTCAAGAGCGATCTTGGGCAATATTTTGGCTGTGGCTGAAAGCTATCCAGATCTAAAGACTTCTGGTACCGTCACAAACTTGATGGATTCCGTTAAGGGCGTTGAGGATGAAATCTCTAGACAAAGATACACATACAACAATATTGCGCAGCAGTACAACATAATGCAAGACACAATTCCATCACGATTCGTTGCAGGGATGATGAGGCTGATTAAGCTAGATTATCTCAAGTTTGAGGAAGAAGTTGAGAAACGCCCCAGAATAGAATTTTGAGATTATGTGATGGCATAGTATTGGCGGGCTTCAACTCGTCGAGCGTACGATTCGAAA
>CAZJUU010000045.1:0-9985 GCA_964549295.1 uncultured Candidatus Bathyarchaeia archaeon | reverse complement strand
AGCCATCCGCATTCGCAGTATCGATAACGCCTTGGAACGTCACCTGACCATTAGTGAGCGTAGCCAATCTTTCCGCGAACATCGACGCTCCGCCGAACATTACTGCAATCCAAACAGCCAAGCCAATATAGCCCAGAATCACAGAAATCCATTCTGCTCTAAACTCCCATTTCGAGCCGAGTAGAGACAGTACCGCCATCAACAGAAGGATCCCTGTACCGATTATGAGTTTCACATGTGGTATCAGAATGAAGTCGCTGATGGCAATGTATGCGGCGTTGCCTGTCATCGTACCATAAGTCCAGAATATCGGGGCGATGCCCCAATCTGTTATCCAAGATGCGAAAGGACCTGCCCAGCTGAGCAGTATCAGCGTAATATACCAGTTCACTGTGAAACCAAGTGCCGGATGAAGTATGCGTCCCACCCAGATGTAGTCGCCTCCTGACCTTGGCATGGCGATCGAAAACATTACGTACATTACAGCATTCGGAATCATCATCACCATGGCCAGCAACGCTGAAAGTGGCATGGAAACTCCCGGACCGTAGAGGCCAACAGCCCAGAGTTGGTATACCCACGGCCAGAATATGCCTGGAATCAGAATGCACATGACGAGCGCATCGAATGCTCCGACACTTCTGACAAGACCTGATGCTTTTCTAACAAAGACTTCTTGTGTCAACGGATTTTTCCCCGACAAGAAAAAACATCCTATAGAATTTAAAACTTCTTATGGATTTGATAAGGTCAGCTTTCTTTCGTTTAAGGTAGTCTTAAATATCGTTTGGGAAAATATCAGCCCGAAATCTATGACTCAACCAGCTAGTGCAAGTTCAGGGCCTCTCTCTGACTATGAGCATGAGGCTTTGAGGATAGTTCAATATGCAAAGGAAAAAGGAGTGACACTGCGAGTCATAGGCGCAGCAGCCCTTCGGATTCACTGTCCAAATCATGTTGCACTGCACAAGGCTTTGGGAAGGGAGCTGACTGACCTAGACTTTGTGGGATACGAGAAACAATCAGATAATATCGACAAGGTCTTTGAGGATCTTGGCTACGACACCAAACAGTACCTTAGCGCAATGCTGGATCGTGGTCTGAGATACAGAAAATTCTTTCATGACATGAAAAACAAACGCATCTCTGACGTCTTCCTAGACAGACTTGAGATGTGTCATATCATAGACTTCAGAGGACGTTTAGAGATCGATTATCCAACTGTGTCGCTGACAGATTATCTGCTAGCGAAAATGCAGATAGTTAAGTTGAATGAGAAAGACATCAAAGACACAATCGTTCTGCTTATTGAGCATGATGTCGGAAACAATGACAAGGAAACGGTGAACGCAGATTACATATCTCGACTTCTATCTGAGGACTGGGGATTCTACTACACCTTCACAACGAACCTCGCTAAGATCAAGCAGCAGGTTGACGGATTTGACGCGATACCACCTGAAGAAAAGCAGAAGTTCAAGCAGAACGCGGATTCACTTGTGAAGGCCATTGAGGAACGCCCAAAATCTCTGAAGTGGAGAATGAGAGCTAAAGTCGGAACGAAACAGAAATGGTACAATGAAGTGGAAGAGGTAGTAAGATAGGATTAGGAGTTTCAACTCGGATTGTGATTTTTTCTCTTTTCAAGATGCTCGATACGTTGAGGTCATCGTTACAGCAAATTCACGTTCTAGGTCCTGAGTATGTTCTGCAATGTTAGGGGATACTTGAAAGCGGATCCGGTGACAGTGCAGCATATTACGCTATCTCTCTCAGGATCTATATGTGACAGCGCTGCCACAGAAGCAGCTGAAGCCGGCTCAGCAAAGATTCCTTGCTTCGCCAGACTTCTCGTTGATGCCACCAATTCATTGTCTGAGATTTCAACTAATTGACCCTGCGTCTCTCTTATCGTTTCGTCAATTTTTGGCTGTTCTACTGCGTAGAATCCCGCTATGCTCTCAGCCACATTGGAGTTGGGTGTCGTGGCGGCTATCATCTTGGCCCTAGAACCAGCTCTACGCATGCCCATGCCCACGCCAACAAAATGGGTACCATTGTTCGTAGGGCAAATCACATAGTCAGGATTCAGATCTCTGGCGATTTCATCACCGATGAATGAGTTTCCTTCCAACTTCGCATGGCAGTATCCTGCGCTGGCATTGTAGATCTTCCTTCCCTCAATGTATTCGAGCATTACGTCCAGCGCCTCCAAGTATGCTCCCTTGACTCTGTGGATTTCAGGGTTGAAGATTTTGATTAGCTGCAGTTTCTCTTCTGGAATTTCGCCAACAAAGACATGGGGCTTGAATTGATTCACAAAAGCGAACGCTGAGATAGAAATCGCTGCATTTCCAGTACTTGTGCATGCGAGTTCGTTCATGCCTTTCTTTTTCATGTCAAGCATCACCATGGCGCTTTCTCTGTCTTTGTGCACGCCCGTTGGATTCACTGTCTCAAGTTTCGCATATACGTCGCAACTAAACCGGTTGCTCTCAGCCGCAAGTCTTGTTATAGGAGTGTTCCAGCTTGGTTCTCGCGTGTAATCTACATTATAGGAAGTTTCCAAAGCAATCAACCCGAACCGTGTCTGTCTGCGAGTGAATAGATCGTCTGTCTATGATTGCGCAACGGTGTAAATAACGCATTGCATGGCTGAATTCGGCTTGGAAAATGAGTCCATGATTCTAAGGGGGAAAGTACTGTCGCTCGGACATGGTAGGCTGACTTCTGCCTTTTTGAATTCTTCAATGAACTGGTGGCAATGGGGGCAGATCTAAGCTATTCAAAATCACTTGTTTTTCATTATCTCACTAGAGACTATACCGGTTGGCTCACTGATACGCATAATGCTTAATGCAAGGATTCAAATAACAATTGGGCCTAAACCGACGAGTGTGAGTTTTTGAGGCGTCAAAGAATCGGGGAGATGGACTTCAGGATATTGCAGATGTTGTATAAGAACCCAGAATTGACATATGCAAACATGGCTGCTAAACTAGGAACAACCCCTGTCACTATTTTCAATCGTCTCAAGAAAATGAAGGCTAGTGGTGTCTACAGAAAATGTACGCTCATTGATTCGAAGATGTATGGCAAGAACGTGCTAGCCTACGTCTTTGTCTCAACGACCCCGGGGAAAGAGAAGCAGTTGGCTGAAAAAATCGCAAGAAATCGAGAGATACTGAAAGTAAAAGGGACGACAGGGGATTTTGATCTTTTGATCGAGGCTGTTGCCAACAGCATAGATGAACTGCAGCAGTTGGTTATGTCGAAGATACGGGCTTTGAAGGGAGTTGTTAGAACCCAGACAGTCATTACCGTCTTCACGACAAAGGACGAGCTGAGTTACGTACCGTAATCTACTTGTATCTTACTAGGACTATGTATGAAGCCGCGCTGATTATTCCTTTCTTCGATCTCATACGGTTCAGGCAATTCTTTAACTCCTCCAGATTCTTTGAGCTGACTTCAATCAGAATATCGTTGTCTCCAGTGATATTATAGATTCTAGTGACATGTCTGTCATGGGCTAGAGATTTCATGAGAACTCGATGATCGCCTGTTGCGCGAAGCAGCACGAAGGCTTCCATGCCTATTCCCTATGCATCGGTTAAGCATTTGCTGGGATAAGCTTTGTTGAACGAGCAGGGCAACATATTTCGATGGCGTGGGCGCTCCAGTTATGGCCCTGTTCTGCCTTATAGTCATCTGTACTTCAAGTTGAGTAAGTACGCTCGATTTTACCTCATAGTTTATTAGGAGTAGATCGATCTAAGCGGGCGTGTCGTGGATAGGAAAATGGATTACGATCGATTCGCTGTCTATGGTTTCCAAGTTGACTACCCCCGTACTTGGAAAGTTGAACTGAACCCAAAGTCTGAGCACGCGCAAGGAGACGTTGCCTTCAAGGCGCAAGATGGCACGAGGATGTATGTCTCCTGGGGACTCCTTGAAAAGATTCAGAAGAAGTTTGCTACTCTGGATGATCATGTCAAAGCAAGCATCCAAAGGATCAAGAAGGATGGACAGGTGGGACGCGTTGAGATTCTTGATCAAAAGGAACTTCAAATGTGCGGTCATAGAGCCCTCTACACACGTCTGAGTGCAATCGTTCAGTCCACATCATTCCTAAGTAGAAGTACTGCTCAACGAGAACTCTGGTCTTCCCATATTCATTGCGAGAATTCGGGCAGGTTCTTTGTTGTCTATGGATCTTCACAGACCGATAGAGAGATAGCAGCAATAACGGAGACCTACGATCATCTTCGAGATTCTTTCAGGTGTCCCTGTGCAAATAGCGTCTGATAGGTGAGTACTAGGCACTAGAGTTCACAGCATTCATCTTAGGGTTGAAAGTTTTCAATCGTCGGTTGCTTTTCAACCAGCGTCTTGACCATCAAGTGAGCCTTTTCAAGTATGTCTCTCTCGTTTGGATATGACATCGCTTGGATGGCCTTCTCGTAAGGAAGCCACGTGTACACATCGTGTTCAGTCCCCACTGTTGTCTCAACTTGATCGGTCTCGAAAAGAAAGAAGTGGACAGTCTTATCAAACCTTTTTTCTCTGTAGCCGAATTTGTACTGGATCGTGCCTATCTTGTCGATAAGCTTGAGGCTTCTAACACCTGTTTCCTCTCTGACTTCACGTCTGGCAGCATCCATCTCAGTTTCACCATGTTCAATCAACCCTTTGGGAAGACACCAGATTCTTCTCCTTCTGAATCCAAGTAGAAGATAGAACAGCTCAGACTCAGATCTCCGAAAGACAACACCACCCGAAGAAACCAAGCGTTCAGGTATCATGTGAACCCTCTTCGATTCTCTAGACTTTCACTTCCAGGATCTTTTCAAATCCGGTAAGATTTACCATGCCTTTCTCGGTTAAAGCGATTACGTCCTCGATTCTTACTCCGCCAACTATTGGATCGTAGAGTCCCGGCTCCACCGTAAATACGTTCCCAACTTTCAAGACGTCATCACTGCGCAACGAGAGGTATGGCCTTTCGCCAATCGTTAGACCTACACCGTGTCCCAAGGAATGGATGAACCCCATCTTCTCAGCTTGTTTGTCGCCCTCACCTAAGTCACGAATGGTCTTGAATCCATCATTTGAGAAATGATCACAAACAGCGTTCATAAGAGACTCTGCCCTGCATCCTCCTCTCATTTGTCTGAAGGCGATTCGTTGAGCTTCATTTACTGATTCATACATTCTCCTGACTTCCTGCGATGCTCTACCAACTACAAATGTTCTCGTCATGTCGTACCAGTATCCACCTACTTCTTGCGGAAACATGTCCACAACGATGGGTTGGTTTACCATGACAAGATCTTCGTCTTCACCTGCGTAGTGGGGATCAGCTGACTTCGGCCCTACAGCTATTGTCATGTCTTCTTGGCAAACCAGATTCTCCTCTGCGAGAAGGCGTCGAGCTAGTGTCTTGACAGTCCGTACGTTCAACTTCTTTTTCTTGTGAACTAGGTGATCCTCAACTTGTTCACAGTCCGTTAGGAACTCAACGATTCTTCTGATCACATTCTGAGTCTTGAGACCAATGTTCTTGATCTTATCTATCTCGAAAGGTGATTTGATCTCTCGGGCCGATTCCATGGTGCTGGGAGGTTTCTCACTTACAATTCTGTGTCCACGTCTCCGAAGATGATTCGACAAGTTCAGTACATTGTTTGCGTCGTTTCGACCATGAAGTCCGATTCTTCCAGTCACCTTGTGATTATTCAGAATTCTATCGAAAAGCATAGGACCGGCTCTATCTCTACCAAACTGTGCAATGAGTTTCTCATAGTTGTACTGGGAATAAGTTCTAACATCCTTCACGAGTCCCTTTAATGCTGGTCCATGGTCAATGTTGCTTACGATGAGAATTGGAGTCTTCTTTCTGCGTTTGAGATAGATGCCTCCTCTTACAAGAATCGTTCCGACAACATAGTAGAGATCCGGGTTTCCAAATGTGCTGTCACCATAGACCAGCAACGCATCGAGTTGTCGCTCGCTCATCAGTTCGTCCAGCGCTTCAAGCATAACAAAACCCACCTGTTTGAATTGGTGTGAGTTTCTATAACAGTTGTGTTTCATCATCTAGAATTCTTGTTCACAATCTAAAATCAGACTAGTTGGAATAATTTGAGCGATCAACTTATTGGACCAAAGTCGGTTCCCTGATAAGTCTTATTAGCTCGTTACGCTGAAGGTCGCAAAAGGACGATCAAATGAAAGTTACAGTGTACAGTACTCCCCACTGTTGCTACTGCAGTGCAGCAAAGGAATTTCTTTCACTGATTGGGATTCCATTTCAAGAAATCGATGTTGCCACTGATCCCGTAGCTGCACAAGAGATAGTTGACAAGACAGGTCAACGAGGAGTTCCAGTCATAGATGTCAACGGAACCATTATCGTTGGCTTCGACAGGCAGACATTGCTGGAATCTCTGAAAGCCAACGGGTTCCCTATCTAGTCATCGTCTCGGCTTCTTGTATGATGCATGCCACGTTAGTGGCTGTACGAGTTTCGTTCTCATGTGACCGTTATGTTGCGCCTGCGCAAATGCTATATGACATTCTTGTCGAAAATGTTGCTTGCAGATATCATTGCTACGACTTTCGTATCACGGATACTATATTCGTAGAAAAACACGAAATACTTTTTAACGACTGGCTCTATCATTGCCCAATTCGTTACCTCAGGAGCATGAGTCTGCATGTTCAGCGGATGTTACACAGCAATGATCACACCGATGAGCGACTCTTCGGTTGACTATGATGGTTTGAAAAGTCTTCTAGAGTTTCAAGTCCGGTCTGGTGTTAGTGGTGTAGTCATGGTAGGCACAACTGGTGAGTCTCCGACCCTAACTTGGAAAGAACATATGACGGTCATCGAGCAGGCTTTGAATCATGTCAGTGAAAGATTTCTGGTTGTCGCAGGAACGGGCAGTAACAGCACTGAAGAGGCTCTTGAGGCTACAAAGAGGAGTTGGGACTTTGGTGCCAGAGCAGCTCTGTTGATAGATCCCTACTACAACGGTCCAAGTTCAGTGGAAATCAGAAAAGAGTACTTGGAGCCAATCGCGAGAAGTGTTCCTGAGATGCAACTGATTCCATACGTCATTCCTGGAAGAACTGGAACGCAACTGATGCCACATGATTTGGCGATTCTACACAGAACCCTCAAGAATGTTAACTCTGTCAAGGAGGCGACCGGCGACTATGACAATGCTCGGCTAACGCGTAAACTCTGCGGCGACAGGTTCGCGATTCTATCTGGAGACGATGATAGAACATACGAGTTGATGACAATGGATGACATCAAAGCATGTGGCGTTGTATCTGTTGTGTCAAATTTTGCACCGAAAGCTGTGCATGACATGTGCAAGTCTATCATAGCTGGAGAACTTGACAGAGCTCGTAGATTGGCTGAAGCACTCAAGCCTCTATTTCAAACAGTCACTGTGAAGACAGATGAGACGAGTCCATATGGCACGGTCTCGTGCAAGGCAAGGAATCCTCTACCTTGCAAGACACTTATGGATATAATGGGAATGCCATCGGGTCTATGCAGAGCTCCCTTGGGAAAGATGACACGCAACGGAGTGGAACTGCTGATGGAAAAAGCTCGGATGGTTTACAGAAGCAATCCTGACATTCTTCACCCGATTGAGGAGTTCTTTGATGTGGATCTTCAGAAGAGGCTCTACGATGACAGCTACTGGAGGGACCTATGCTACGAAACCTACTAGAATATGTGTAGTTGGCGCAGACGGAAGAATGGGAAGCGCAATAATCAGAGAAGCTGCTTCGAGTAACTTCCAAGTGGTTGGTGCTGTCACTATTCCTAGTAGCGAAAACGTTGGAAAGCGACTGGGTCAACTTGGCTTGGCACCGGCTGATCTTAGGATAGTTCCTCAACAAAATCTTGATCAAGCGCTGCGAGACGCAGACGTGTACATTTCGTTCACAACGCCTTTGGCAGAGTTAGCGAATATTCCAATAGCGGTTCAACTTGGCAAGAAAGTGGTTATGGGGACGACTGGATTCACAGAGGATCAAATGGCAACCATCCGAAATACGATAACGGGAAGAGTGCCTGCTGTGATATCACCCAATTTCTCGATAGGAGTAAACATTCTGTT
The DNA here is from genome assembly GCA_964549295.1 of uncultured Candidatus Bathyarchaeia archaeon. GTDB lineage: Archaea > Thermoproteota > Bathyarchaeia > 40CM-2-53-6 > CAVXDP01 > CAVXDP01. The sequence goes on along the minus strand of CAZJUU010000045.1, from coordinate 1,838 downwards.
CAAAGCCTTGGAAATGTGTCGGTCGTTTCCAGAGGGTTATGATTTCAGCATAGTAGAAGCGCATCATTCTGGGAAAGCAGATGCACCCAGTGGTACTGCTAAGAAGATTGGTGACATACTTTCGACCGTGCGAGGATATTCAGAGAGGATCTACGGCAGGGAAGGTCTCTCGAAGAGACAAGAGGGTCAGTTGGAATTGTTATCTGTTAGAGCTGGAGGAATTCCCGGAGTGCATGACGTCATAATAGCTGGACAACATGAGATGATCAGGATTGAACACATAGCATTCTCAAGAAGCGTTTTCGCCCAGGGAGCGCTCTACGCCGCAGAGTGGTTGAATCAACAGTCCAACCCCTCAGTCTATACGATGGAAGATGTTCTAAGAAAGTAAGAATCGAGATCTGTTTGATGGTGGTTGAATATTTGTCTCAGCCCGGTCTATTTCGAAGCGGAATCCTCGAAAGGAAGTATGGAGCATTATTCTTTGAAAATGTCTCGCTCGTTGAACTGGCGTCTGAACTTGGGACTCCCCTCTACGTCATGAGCGAAACTAGGATCCGTGATAACTATCGAAGGCTCTACAAAGCATTTCACGACCGCTACGAAAAAATCAGAATATACTATGCAGCTAAGGCAAACACAAATCTATCTATCCTTTCAATCCTGCGCGAGGAAGGAGCTTTTTTGGACGTACTTTCCCCAGGCGAGATCTATCAGGCTCTGAGGTCAAGGTTCAATCCGGAACGCATCCTCTACACAGGGACAAGTGTTGGGGAAGAGGAGCTTGAGTACGCCATCAAGTCAAATGTTACAGTCAACGTAGATTCTTTATCTCAAATGGAATCCCTTCTCCGAAAGAACAGGCCTTCGATCGTCTCTGTCAGAGTTAACCCCGAAGTTGGGGCAGGCCACCACGAACACTGTGTCACGGGTTCAAGAGACTCAAAGTTCGGTCTACTGAAAAGAGACGCAGGGAAGGCCTATGAAATGGCCAAGAAAGCAGGAGTGGAAAGATTTGGAATTCAGATGCATATCGGATCCGGCATATTGGATCCCGAGCCCTACTTTGAGGCTATAGAAAACCTGCTGGCTACTGCGAGAGACGTACATAACGATCTTGAAATCAGCTTCGAATTCATTGATATCGGAGGAGGCTTCGGCGTTCCATACCGACCAGAAGAGCAAGAGCTAAAGGTAGAAGAGACCGCAGAGCGCATTGTAACGTTGTTTAATAGACGAACTTCAGAGTATGGGCTGAGCGAACCTGCAATAGGTATCGAGCCTGGAAGGTATATCGTCTGTGACTCTGGAATCCTGCTTACAAGAGTGAACTCCGTCAAAACTACGCCTTTCAAAGAATTCGTCGGAGTAGACGCAGGCTTCAACACTCTGATCCGACCGTCGATGTACGGTTCATACCATGAGATAGTCTTAGCAAACGCTGCAAGAAGCGGTACTGAAAAGCTCTGTGACGTCGTAGGGCCACTATGCGAATCCGGAGACTTTCTCGCTCAAGATCGAAAACTTGAGGAAACGAGACGCGGAGACATCCTAGCAGTGTTGAACGCGGGCGCCTACGGGTTTGTAATGAGTTCACAATACAATTCTAGACCTAGACCAGCCGAGGTTCTCGTAAGAAACGGTAGATACGCGATCATTAGAGAAAGAGAGAATCTTGAGACTTTGGCAGTAGGCCAAAAGATTGCAGAATGGCTTCAGTAGCTTCTAACCTCAAAAATAATGATACAACAGAATGTCTGAATCAATCGCAAAATGAAGTCCGCACAGGTTGATGTAGGAATGAGATTTTGGAAGATGCATGGTCTTGGAAACGATTC
>CAZJUU010000044.1:0-10232 GCA_964549295.1 uncultured Candidatus Bathyarchaeia archaeon | reverse complement strand
GCCGACAATTACCACGATGAACGAGATTACAAGAACGTCAAGTCCCACGAGGTAGTGGACCGAAAGAAGAGGGGCTGACAGAGCTGCCCCGAGGGCTGCTAACGCTGAACTCAAACCAAATGTTAGCATGAAGATGCGAGTAACGGGAATTCCCATTGCAGTTGCAACTTCTTGATTTTGTTGACAAGCTCTTATGAACAGTCCAAAGTTGGTTTTGTAAACGACGACCCAAACAATGATCAACAAGATCGCAGCAATAGCCGCTACGATAATCCTGTAGCCTGAATATCCGAATCCCGGCATCTGAATCAAGAAATCGATTGGAGGCAAGATATTTCGAGGTGCTGGGCCAAAAGTGAGCAGAACCAGATGCTGAATTATGAAGAGAATTCCAATCGTTGCTATTATCGTGGTTTCGGGCCTATATCCCAACGGTCTCAGAACAACGCGTTCAATGCCAAGACCAAGTCCTCCAACGAGCAAAGGAGTCACCAGAAGTGCAGCATAGTACCCACCGAGATAGTTGGTGATGTACCAAGTAGTAACGGCTCCAAGCATGAACAGTTCTCCATGCGCAATATTGACAACACCCATCAGACCGAAGATTAGTGAAAGACCTATGGCAATCAGAGCGACAACTAGGCCAAATATCACGCCGTTCAGAAGTCCAAGGAAGATCTGCGTTTCTATAGCCATTACTGGCTACAGTCATATTCTAGGATAAGAAAAGGGTTGCTAGTCTAGGGCTTCCTCTCGATAATCCACTTCCGGTTCATACAGTGATTTCTCAACTGGAATTCGAACATTTACATTCAGTCTACCTGACTCAATCTTGGAAATGAAGTGTTGACCAAACGCCTGATGGTTCTCTGCATTAAGCTGTTTCGACCCAGCGGGAAATCCTATCCCTTCATCGAACCCATGCAGACTCTCCATGTACTCTATGAATTTCTTGTTGTCAGCTTTGCTCTGCCAGCCACTTTCCTCAACACCCTTCTTGATTGCGAAGAGCGACTCCCAGACACTATGCATATGCGAGAAAACTGAGATATTCTTCTTGTCTTCGACCGCAGCACCTTCTGCATCTACGCCGACTATCTCCCGGTACTCCCTGTTGAATTCTGTGTCATAACCACTAAGCCGTCTTGGAAACGCTTCCCAGAACCACCAGCCTTCAGTACTGTCGGCGATCGTTTCGGTGTCGACGCCTTCTATTGAGTCGACAAAACCGAACTTCGCTCCCTCAAATCCATACTCTGCCAGTTGCTTGACGAAGGTGAATATTCCGGGCCCGACTATTACGTGGTAGATTCCTTCACTCTGCGAATCAACACGGCTTATGTACGGTAAGAAATCAGTAGCGTCAGCTGGAACCGGTACTTTCTCAAGGACTCTTCCCCCTCGTTCTTCAAGTAGCCTTGAAAACCAATCACGGTGATAGTATCCGAAAGCATAGTCTGGATAGATCATACTCCATTTCTTGCCAACATTCCCAAGAATCCAGTCAACAATCGATGTTACCTGCGCACGAACATCTGTGATTGTCTGGAAGATGTACCTGTTACCTTCGCCTGAGACTACGCCATAATCTTCGCTATTCGCAAAGTAGACTGTCTTGAGTTCCTTGGCCACTGGAACACTTGCAAGTAAAACATTCGAAAACAGTGCCCCGTTGATGAAGTCGGCTTTCTCCTCCAAAATTAGTTTTCGCACCTTCCTAGCGCCAATAGCAGCGTCAGTAGCCGTATCTTCAATCACGAGTTTGATTGGTCGGTCCGCAATTCCCCCCATCTCATTGTTCATGAAATCCACTCCACGTTGAGTTACACGTTTGTACCACGCACCATAGACCGAACCGATTCCGGTCAGTTCCGCCTGTAGACCTATTGTAATCGGATTCTGCTCTGGTGGCGGAGGTGTCGGTCTTGTAGCGAAATAGACTCCTATGCCCGTTGCCGCGGCCGCCGCAGCAAGTCCCGCCCCAACTTTCAGGAAACGCCTTCGTGATATCTTTCCACTTTCTTCAGACATGTGGATCCCTCGTGTTTCGTGCAGATGTTGCATAACAAGTAAGCGTTAGTTGCTGATTATCGAAAAGCGGACGCTTTTAGATCTTTCCCAGCCAACTCATCTCTAGAATCTGAAAGTTTTTGAGGTGCCGAGGCTGGGTATCATGCACTTGAGTTCGATGCGTCGAGTGGTCTTAGTGATGGCTACTGTTATTGCGAGGTAGATGAATGCAACTAATGCAGCTACACAATTTTTCATTCCATTTCGTCTCCTATTTCAATTTCATCTTCCTGTAGAGATATGAAAGACACGCCTACCAGATCGAACTTAGGACACGTGGGATAGCAATGTTGAAGTTGGCTATCGAGACAGAAGGTTTGACCAGAAGATTCGGTTCCCTTTTGGCTGTGGACCATCTAGCCCTTCGAGTGAACGAAGGGGAGGTGTTTGGGCTCTTGGGGCCTAATGGTGCTGGAAAAACAACCACTATTCGTATGCTCAGTTGTCTCATTTCACCCTCAGAGGGTTCGGGTAAGATTGGCGGATATGATGTGGTTAGAGACGCGGCTAAAGTTCGAGGGGTTGTTGGAATACTCACTGAGAACCCCAGTCTGTATGAGAGGCTGACCGCATACGAGAATATGGATTTCTTCGCAGAGGCATACAACCTCTCTAATCCACAAGAAAGGCGTGATAGAATCAGGAATCTAATGGAGTTTTTTGACCTGTGGAAACGGAAAGATGATAGGGTAGCTAGGTTTTCTAAGGGAATGAAGCAGAAGCTAGCAATTGCCCGAGCGCTCGCACATGATCCTCCTGTGCTCTTTTTGGACGAACCAACAGCAGGTCTTGACCCAGAGTCGGCCAAGGCAATAAGAGACCTTATCAAGCGCCTCAGTCGACAAGAGAAGCGGACGATACTGCTTTCAACTCATCATCTTGAAGATGCTGAGAAACTTTGCCACAGAGTCATGATTATCAATAGAGGTAAAACCATTGTCGTGGGAACGCCAGATGAGTTGCGTGACAGTATGCCAAGTGAACCTGTTCTCAAGGTCGCTTTGGTGGAATTAAATGAGAAAATCATTGACGCAGTGAAGACACTTGAGCACGTGAAACAGGTGATCGTAAACGATTCTGTCAATGAACTGACGATAAGAGTCCCCAACGTAAGGTCGGCTACGCCCGAGGTGGTTAAGAGCATTGTTCAGGCTGACGGCATGGTTCTCTCCGTCGAGACTCTCCGACCGACACTTGAAGATGCATATCTGAAACTCGTCAGGGGAGAGAGCTTGTGAGAATCCAGAAAGCGTTGCTTGTCTTCAGGAAAGACTGGCGTGAAGTCCGTAGAAATTGGCAGGTTATGCTCCCCATACTTGTCGTACCATTCATGTTTTCCCTACTATTTCCTGTTCTGATGATAGCTCTTCCTGGACTGGCGACTATGCCTGAATCCTCGTCGAATGGCCTTGAAACTATGATCAATACGTTGCCAAGCAATGTAAGAAATGAATTAGCCGGAATGACAAGTCAACAGGTCATGGTCTACGTTATGTCATTATATCTGTTCGCACCGTTCTTCTTGATCATTCCACTCATGGCGTCGAGTGTAATCGCATCTGACAGTTTCGCTGGAGAAAAAGAGAGGAAAACAATCGAAGCCCTCTTGGCAACTCCCTTATCTGACAGCGAACTGTTTCTGGGAAAGATCTTGGTGTCGTTTATCCCGTCTATGATAGTGACGACAGTCTCATTCTTGACCTATTCAACAGTTGTAAACATAGTTTCGATCCGCCTGTTCGATGGAAGGTTCCTGCTCCCGAATCTGATCTGGATTATGCTGATTGCTGGACTTGCGCCTACACTGGCTCTCACCAGCATAGGGTTAACTGTGATGATATCGTCCAGAGTGAAAGGGTTCAGAGAGGCTCAGCAGATTAGCGCGGTTCTTCTTGTCCCTATTCTGGCATTGCTCTTTGGACAGTTTTCTGGAGTAATTATCCTAGGCCCTGTGATGGTTGCAGCTATGATAGGATTGTTTGCAGGTATCGATATCATGGTCTTCAATGTTGGTGTGAGAATATTCAAACGCGAAGAGATACTCTCGAGACTCGCATGATACAGAGAACGGACGCCTCATAGTCGAAACTCGGAAAAAGGAAAAATCGAACGGCGGCACCCCGCCTTGATGTCATTCTCACTCTCAGAATATGTTCAGATTCGAAACGTGTTAAATGACATGCGAGTGAGTTCGCTTCGAACGAATTCTTCTCGGTCATTATCAGTCATTCCCGCAGCAAACTCATGCGTCATCTGAATGAATTCTGCAAGTAGCTGAACACGTGTCCTGTAATGTGAAGACAGAGTATCGCCAATCCTTTCAGTTTCAGCTATGGCTTCACAGGCTGCCATAGCGCTTTCAATAGCGAGTCGAATACCTTCTCCAGATAGGCGATTGCAGAAACCCGCTGCATCTCCTACCAAGATTGTGTTTCGTCTTCCACACAGTACTGGGCCGTAGGGAATTGCTGAAGCTTCCCTGCTCTCCAACCTAACAGGTTCGAATTGGAATTCTTTGCCCAACCAAATCTTGAACCTTGCCATGCAATCCGATGCTTTCATGTCATGAGTTGGCGAAAGACCAGTTCCGATGACAAGTGTTCCATCCTTTGGGATGACGTAGCTGTAGCTGTTTGTGACATCGCCCTTGAAGAACGCGTAGAAGTATTCTCCAAAATCTCCTTGAGCTGACCAGTGTTCTTGCAGAATTGCCAAGTAGTTCATCACCATGTCTGGATAGAGGTGCCGTCTTATGGTGGAGTATGCGCCGTCTGCGCCGATCAAATATCGTGTCGACATTTTGATGATACCCTCGCCCACCCTTGCAAGAACTTCGATTTTCCGATTTCCTTTGAAGTCTATGAGTTCAGTGTCGTACAGTACCTCTGAGCCCGCGGTCTTGGCGGTCTCACGTAGCCACTGATCGAACTTGTCTCGTCTCACGTTAAGGAGTCTGTAACCCTTCAGGTGTCCGCCTTTACTCTTTCCACTAGGTGGCACGTAGAAAAGGCCTATTGTTGAAGGTGAGCACATAACTTCGGCAGGGATGTTTAGCTGAATATTCTGGAACAGATCGCTGCAGATGTTGGGAAGTACGCCACCGCACGTTTTGTGTCGTTCTTGTTTTCCTTTCTCCAACAACGTGGTTTTGAATCCTAGTTGCGAACACTTTAGAGCTGATATGGCTCCCGCGGGTCCTCCTCCAACTACTACTACATCGAAGCTCTGCATCTCTTAACCACGTTCGGTGCGATCATTTTTCTTTGTTTGACTTGGCTGAGAAGGTCGGAGACAAGTTCTACTTTGAGTTGTGTCTGAGCCTCGAACTTTCCACGGTATGCGTCCTCCATTTTCCCTAAGTCATAGCATGTTCTGTCGTCAATATCCACGATCAGACCTGGGACTCCCGCTTCTTCAAGGTCGTCTCGGTGCTTGCAGTAGAATGCGTTGCAGCAGCAACCGATGTAACCTCTTGCGTTTCGCTTCTTGAGGGTTTTCAATGTCTCCATTAGATGTTCAAAGTTCTGAATCGTTACAGGGATTAGTCCGGCTGACTCAGCCAGTTCATACACTTCACCGAAAGAACATTTTCCACACTTTGCGCAACCTTGCACTTCCCTGTAGTTACAGAATGGGGGCTTTGCACAATAGGGTAAGAACATGAAGTCACAGCCTTCACTCAGTACCTTTTTGGAGTGCTTTGTGACAGGATACAGATGGTTTACTTCTTCGAGACTGACACCGAAGTCCTCATATGATGATTTGTCCGCGGCCTCGATAATTAGATTCGTAACGTCTTCCGTGGATATGCCAGGAATCTCTATCTCATGTGTTGCGAAGAAGTTGCTGACAGTACAACGGATTGAGTCACTGTCAGACGGCGTGAATTTGAGAGCTGCTTCGAGGTCGAGTATTGCTCTTGAGGGAAATGTGAAGAAGTCGCCTGTAATGAGGGCGCTCTTAATGCATCCAGCACCTCTGTCTAGGGCAAGGCAAACTCGAATCAGTCCACCGGGTCGCTTGTCAATGGCTTGCAGCACGGCTGATTCATTTTCAGGTCGTCTGTCAAGAAAGATCCAATCTTTCGACTGGAATGTGGAAAGTCTTTCTCTCAAATTTTTTTTCTCAATGTCTGTCAGTTTGCCGTTGACAAGCTTGACCCCGAAGGTTCGTTCAAAACCTTTCCTCAACGCGTCTTTGATCGTTCTTAGAGTCGGCTGGCAATCGAGCTCCCATCTGATACATGTCACTCTCTCCTTCGCGGACTTCAGTTCCTTATCCTTCAACTTGACTATTGGTATTCTCAGAGCCCGAATCATCGTTTCAACGTCAAAGTCAACAAGTAACGTACCTTGAAAGAGGAACGCATTATCCCATTCGACGCCCCCTGTTCCAGAGATCTTTCGCCCATCTACTTCGATATCATTCTTCGGCCGAAACGCAGCTCGTATCCCAAGAGTATTCAATGCATGAACAGGGCCTTTGCACATAGTCTCGAAGAGTGCTTCCATGCCACGATAACATGCGATCGACCTCTTGGACGCTATGACTTCCCATCCGAGAGTCGTTCTGTCAAAGTACAAGGCGCCCCCGCCTGTTACACGCCTATTCACGTCAATATGTTTTCTTCTGACATAATCGAGGCGAACTTCATGTTCGACGTCTTGATGGTATCCCACAAGTACCGCAGGCGGATCGAACTGGAGAAAGTGTACAGTATTCGGAATCAGGTCGCTAGCTCTGCATTTTAATATTACGTCGTCTAGAGCCATGTTTCTGGCAGCACTGCAATGGCCAGTGTCGAGCAGTCGCCACTTCTCCAACATTGAGCACTTCTAAATTCAGGTACTGTTTCATGTCATGGCCTAGAGGACTGATTTCGGGAAGTCTGACCAAATGAGTGAACAACACTTCTCATGCAGTCTTACTTGCAGTCGCAAGTCGTCTGCTAGACTATATGCTTCTTCGCTCGGGTAAGCGATTCCATTAACACCAGCCCTTATTGATAGATCGTCGGTTTCCACCTTGTGCTGGCCCCTAGGTCTCGCGCATCCCAATAGTAAGGGGGTATTTGGCATTAGGAGTCTTGACGCTAGAACAACTCGACCAATATCCAAAGGTCTAGGCGGTTCCACATGTTCCATTCTGGTGTTTTCTAATGGAGTTAATGCAACAACTACAACAGCTGCCGGGTGATGCTTTGACAAGATCTCGAGTGCGCGTTTCTCCCCCTTGAGTTTCCCATAATGTATGCCCACGACAATGTGTGGAATAGTTGGTATGTTGTTCTCTTCTAGGAAAGAAAGTGAATGATCGAAAGAACTAATGTCGCTTTCGAGATGGTAGACCTCTTTGATAGTGTCATTTGATCCAATAATGTCGATCATGGCCGCGTCGATTCGACTCTCTGCCAAAGCTTCTGCCAAGGATGAATCAACCAAACCAGTATGTACCACAACTTGTAGCTCAAGATCTTGTTTCAATCGTTTGATCGCTGGAATGAACTCTGTCAGTGGGACACTTCCGTTGTTGAGGCTCCCACCGCTTATGAGACATCCTCCACCACCTTCTTTCTTTATCCTATTGCATACTTCGACGAGTGCTTGCGGCGTAGTTGCCGGGATCATGCTTTTCAGGAGTTGGCCGTTACAGTGCTCACATTTTAGGTGACACATCGTACCTGTGACAGACACTCCGGGAAATCGAGTGGGGCCCGATCGCTTGTAGAATGACGTCTCATAACGGACCATGCCAGGAATGTAGAAGTGTATCAGATTTCCGAAGTTTTTCCGAGACAGTTCATATCCTCTACGAAAAAGGCTGCCAAGATCCTTTCCATCCAGAGCAAAGCACTGCTCTAGGATCTCAGACCGTTGGCCCAATAAGATGCAATCTTCTATACCGTGCTCAGGCAATCTTGGCAATTTGTATCTTCTGTCCATACTCTTGTCGGTGTATCAGAATAATCCCAAATCTGTTTTCTGATAGTATCAATATCGCGAATGCCCGGCGGAAATGGAAAGTTTCTCAACTCTCCAACAAGCGCCTGATACGGGGTGGAGTCAGAATATGGTCTGTTGCAAGCGTTTTCCATGTTTCCTGACGCACAGCCAGTAGTCATGAAAGGAAACCCACTGTTGATAACTCTGTCAAGTGTGCTGTTATCAACACCGAAATCCACGAGTCTTCCGTTCATGTCGAACTTCATTTCAGAGGCGGTAGCGATGTTTTTGTTGACAAGGTGTCTTGCCAATTGAACTCGTCTGTACTGTCCGATTGATGGTTGAACGTGTTGCTGCATCAAGGAACCTTCTTCGGGGAAAAATGAGAAGAGGTGGCTCAATGCACCCATGTCATATGCTTTCTGAATTGTCTCAATCATCTCTCGCTCAGATTCTCCAAGACCGACTATCAGATGAATGCTCACGTTTGGCCGCTCGAAGATCTGAACGGCTTTTCCGATTGTTTCCCAATATCTTTCCCATCTATGAGGGCCTAGGACGCCTTGACCTCTAAATTTCTTGAAGAGCTTAGCTGTAGCTGCATCTATTGCTATCCCAACTTTGTCAACACCCACATTCCTCGCCTCAGCAAGCCAGTTCTCATCTACGACAGTGGGCGCAATGAGTGCAGAGGTAGCATCGATCTTGTCATGGAATCTTCCCGCAATAGTCAGGGTATCGCTTGGCGCTCTTCTGTGAGTGACCATTGATATGCAGACTCTTTCCACATGTGAACATGACTCAGCATCCATTCTGTCCAGCACATCGTCCACCTTGACTGTAGGCCAATCAACTCGTATGAAACTCTGTTCACTCCACGTTTTCCTAGAATTTCTCGCATCCGACAGACCACAGTACGCGCATCTTCCAACACAGCCACTGGTATATTTCAATAGAAAGTTGAGACAGTATAACTTGGCGTCTCGGAAGAATCTTCCCTGCCTCAAACCCAACGTAATAGCGGCAGCAAAACTCGTCCGCACGAACTCAGGTGATTCTTCAGTGAAAGAACTTGGGATTGAGTCCATGTTCGAAATCAAAACCAACTCACCTAGGGGCGGCGTATCTACGCGTTAGGATGGCTATATAGCATTAGTATATAGAAGAAGGCTTTCGCCATTATGTACCGTCAAATGGACTCGCTTCCAATCAATGAAGAGACACATTCACTAGCTGTTCTTATTCGACCCAGTTGAGGGCATCTTAAATTTGTAGATGACTACTCTGAAACAGGGTTGCTTATGCCTCTTTTTGTGTCGCTTGATGTTGGAACAACTGGGGTGAAAGCCCTTGTCTGCGATGAGTCCGGTAACATTGTGTCCGAATTTACCTCTCCCAGCTATCCAGTGTATTCGGAGAAGTCCGGCTGGGCAGAACAGAACCCGAATGACTGGTGGAACGCTGTTTGTACATGCCTCAAGGAATTAGCGAGAAGCCCTAGGGTCGATCTAAATGCCGTTGCCTCTGTAGCGTCAGACAGTCAGACTGATGGATGCACACCGATTGACCAACACGGAAGAACCTTGGCGCGATGCATGATCTGGATGGACCGGAGAGCCTCAGAACAATGCGCCACAATAGGACCGGACGCAAGAAAAGAGATCTACGAGACCACAGGTCTTGTTTGCGATCCGTATCACATTGCGCCAAAAATCATGTGGTTGCGTGAGAATCGACCTAACGTTTACGAGGCGGCCTACAAGTTTCTGAATCCCAATGACTACATTCTTCTCAGACTGACTGGAGAATTTGTTACAGAGTTCACACTGGCCTCATGCACTATGTTGTTTGACATAAGGAAGCGCGTCTGGTCTGGGAAGATGGCTGCGCAATTTGGAATACCTGTTGATAGACTGCCAAAGATTGTGAGCTCTCAGAGCGTCGTTGGAGAAGTCACGTCTCAGGCAGCTTCAGAGACTGGGCTGAAGAAAGGAACTCAAGTCGTTGCGGGCGGAGGTGACGAAGAAATTGCCTTGCTAGGAGCGGGGGCTATCGAACCTGGAACAGTGTGCGATATTACAGGAGGAGCCGAACCAATCGGTGCAACAGTAACTAAGCCGGAATTTGATCCGACGAGGATTCTCGAATTACATGCACATCCCGACCCGGATTTGTGGGTTCTCGAGAGTCCTGGAATAACGTCGGGCGAAAATCTGGAAT
>CAZJUU010000043.1:0-10292 GCA_964549295.1 uncultured Candidatus Bathyarchaeia archaeon | reverse complement strand
CACCTGAATTAGTATTGAGTATCTTTATCCTCTATTCAACCTTTGGAAGACGCGACGAACTCATAGACCTTTCACAATATGGATCAGAACCATTCTGCTGCTAGAAGTGAGGATCCATACAGTAAACCGACCCTACAGGATCTCCGCAAGGCATACGAAAAAGCCCTTCCACACCTGGCTCTAATCCGTTCCTAGGGATATATGCTGCTCATAGAATTGCTTTTCCTTTATGTGACGTCATAGTATACTCTGAAACCAAGTTCAGATGGTTTGAAGGATTTCACTTGCAAAACTCCAATCTCGGAGATATTGCGTATGTGAGTTCCGCCGCATGGGATTGGTTTGCAACCCTCGATCTGAACAATTCGGTACCGATCAAGTTTTGGAAGTCGAAACACGTTAGGAGCATCAGGAACCTCCTTGATCAATTGGTCATATGGAATGATTTCTACATGAACAGGTGCGCCTTGTGTGATCATCTCGTTTGCCATCTTTTCGCTTCCTTGAACAATGTCGTTGGAGGGGATCTCACCTCGATAGCCAACATAGCAATCGTCGCCAAGCCAGGAATCTGTTGTCTCAACTCTCTTGCCTGTTGTTTGTGCAAGACAATGATCGAATAGATGGCCAGCCGTATGTCTTCTCATCAGCAAGTACCGCCACTGCCAGTCGATTTCAGAGGTGACCACTTCGTTTCTTGGTACCCCATTCTTGACCTTACCATAGTGAATTAAAACTCCAGCTGAGAGCATAGCCTTCTTGATGTCAACTTGAAAATCTGATCCATAGATCCGGCCCTTGTCAGATGGTTGACCTCCACTTTTGGGATGAAAAACAGTTTTGTCGAGGATCAGATAGGTGTGACCTTTCTCATCAGGTACTGACCGTATTATTGATGCTTGAGACGCTCTGGCGTAGGAGTCTTGCCAATAGACTAACTCAGTAGGTTTCAGATCTTTGATCAGTTCTTCTAGTCTCGCCAAGATATTTCTCTTGTAGGTAAATCGTAGTTGCCAATAACATTAGCGCACCATGAGATACACATATTTTTGCACGGTAAACACGGAGAAGGCCTCGTTTGCAAACTTTTAACTGTCATGTCAATGACTATTGCAAAAGTGAAATCTATGTCGCTTACTGAGGAGCAGCGTTCACTAAACAGTTTCTTGGAAACAGTAAGCTGGGGCTTGTTTTTCGTCGGGTTAGGTGTCATATTTGCTGTTCAATCAATTTCCAAGGTAGACATCAAGGGCGGTGTCTTCATTCTAGTGGGAGCACTGCTCATAGGGTTGAATGCTCTGAGAAAACAAAAACAGATTGCCGTTAGCAAGTTTACTCTGTTCATAGGAATACTACTTTTTCTGCTTGGAATCTCGGATATTGCAGGGTTCAAGCTGCCGGTTGTAGAGACGCTACTGATTTTGATAGGTTTGTTCATTGTTTTGGGCGCAGTTTCCAAGAGAAAAACAAGATCATAAGATAGTCAACTTTCATCAGTGAAATCACAGCTGGCGGGTAGGAGCGGCAATCAGCACTGGGGCTTCGGACTTGATTTCGCAGGTCTCAGACATTATGATCTTTCAGTTTCCTTGGCTTGGATAATGGGATCATATGCTTGTTGTCCCGCAGTGTCAAATCGAGACGATAGCAGACCCAATATCATCTTTCCTAAGCCTACTGCCTGAAGAGGTATAGGAAGCTCCTAGAGAACTCAAGAAGAGCCACGAAAACGATTCAACATAACGAGCTAGATACAGAGAAATTCTTTGGAGAATGAAGTTCGGAGACAACGCAGGTCGATAATGGACGAACGGAACCTAAATAGGCAAACGGTACTACTCAACCAGTTGACTGCATGAGTTTGCTGAACTGTGACTGCTGTGATAGCTCTAGGTGCTATCCTCCTGCTAGGAGAGGCATCATGGTGACTGTATCCCCTTCACGTAGAATTACCTTTGATTTCTCAATGAAATCGATGTCTTTTCCGTTCACTAGAATATTCACGAGAAAACCTTCACCGGAAGTCGAAGCTACTACTTGCTCAAAGTCTTTTCCGTACAGATCTGTTAACGCCCTAATCAAACCTTCTATTGTAGGTAGATCTAGTTCAACTTCCATATCTTTTCTTCCAGTGAATCTGCGAAGGCTACCGAAAACCTCAACTTTGACTTTCACACGTTCCTTAGCAACTGTATCCATCGACTATCTTTCCCATAAGTTCGATGCGACGTCAGACATCCCGAGCTCGTTTAACTTGGCTCGAGTGGGCTTTCCATTCTGCCATCCGCGGAGCAAGTAGTATTCTCTAAGCATAGCCTCTAGTGGAGGGGTTTTCCCTGCGGCCAATCCCTCAGACAGTGGTTCACAAGTGAAGCGTTGAGGAAGAGAATCGTCTTTCTCAGTCACGCCCAGTCTCGCATTGAAGGCTCTCTTGAGATTCCAGATTCTCTCACCACACCCCAACAGGTCCCACCGGTCCATTCGTCTACCAGTAACCGCTCCAAAAGCCTCTGTTATGAGCGTAAAAGGTATGACGCCCCCAACAGTAAAAGCGCAGTGTCCCATAGACGTAAAAACCGCGTGAAAGTCCTGATGAAACTTGGTAGCCATCGGCGCAATATTTGCGTCAAAAGGTTTTAGTTTCTCCGAAAAACCGAACTCAGGCTCCACAAGCCCCCATTCCAGATAGCCCGGTATACCTTGATGATGACATGCACCCCTGTTCGACGTGGCGTAGCTTAGAGCCATGGTCCACCATCGTCGCGGATCGTGCATGGCAGGCTCCATACCCTTTACATGAATGGCACAGCCTTCAGCGCCATTTCCAATCTTCTCGGAAGCTCGTTTGACACCCTCTGCCAACACTGCGCCAAACCCTTCTTTTAGTCCTATCTGGTGCGTCAGTTTCAAGATTGCCTCAGCATTTCCCCAACTCAAATCGAGACCGCCAGCTTTCTCTCTGCTTAGTATCCCTTTTTCATAGCACTCCATCGCGAATGCTATAGCCGACCCAGTTGAGATTGTGTCCATGCCCAGCCTATTGCAGGCATCATTAGCTTGCACAATAGATTCGAGGTTACTATTCATACACAATGAGCCGAACGAGGCTATCGTCTCATATTCGGGTCCGTGACTCAGGGTTCCGTCAGGTCTTCTAACGAATCTCCAGCATGTAATGATCGTGCAGTCAGTGCACATCCCGGGTCTTTCCAAAATTGTCTTTGTCATATTCGGGCCACCTATTTCTTGGACTTCTGGAAAAATTCCTTTCGTCCAATTCTTGATTGGGAGACCACCCTGCTTCTCCAGACCTTCCACGCCACCCGCAGTGCCATCAACTGAAAGCCCCCTGACTCTACCAGCCGTGTACGGAGGCGCTTTCGGAGACTTCACATCTGCTCTGGCTTGGTCAGACAGTCTCTGCACCATCTCTTCGTCTGCCAGAGGGACCTTTTTCTCACCTTTGACCACAACCGCCTTGAGACGCTTTGACCCCATGACTGCACCAATACCTGCTCTTCCAAAGGCTCTCTCCTCATCAGTCATTATCGATGCGTATCTGACAAGACGTTCTCCAGCTTGTCCGATACAGGCCACTCTGGATCTAGATTCACTTAGATCTGACTTTATTCGTCTGGCAGTCTCAACAGTATCCTGTCCCCAAAGGCTATCGGCTTTCTTGATCTCGACTTCTCCATCTTTGATCCAAATGTAGGTGGGATCTTTGCATGCTCCTGTGATCAGAACCCCGTCATAACCTGCATGCTTCATCTCAGAACCCCAAGAACCACTAGCACTAGACTCTCCCCATATTCCTGTTAGAGGGGACCTAGAGCAAACAGTGGACTTCGTCGTTCCCGGGAATCTAGATCCAACCATCGGCCCCGCAATGAAGAACAAGGGATTCTCGGGACTGAAAGGGTTGGTTTCACGTCCCACCATATCGTAGAGTGTTCTAGCAGCGTACCCAGCACCGCCAACGAAGCTTGTCAGATAGTCTTTGTTCAATTCAACTTCTCGAAAGGTCTCTGTTGTAAGCTCTACTCTCAGAATTTTTTCCATGTACCCTCCGAGTATTTCCACAGCAGATCACTTGGATCAGATTTGCTGTTCCTTCTTTTTCACCTCTTGTTCGAAGATGTCCAATGCTTTGTCCATGAGGTCCTTAGTTATGACCAGAGGCGGCAAGAATCTGATCACGTTTGGCCAATGACCGCCTTTCCATAGAACAACGCCACGTTCGAAGCATTCGTGTTGAATGTTCGCCACGTCTTCTGTTAGAGGTTTCTTGGTCTTCTTGTCTTCAACAAATTCGACCGCGAGCATCAAGCCTTTTCCTCGGGCTTCACCAATAATGTTGCTTTCATGTTCCATCTCTTTGAGGCGACTGAGAACTTCTCGTCCAAGCGAATTGGCATGTTCAATTACTTTGTTCTTTTCTAGGTACTCAATGCTAGCGAGCCCACATGCATGAGCCACAACATTTCCCCGAAATGTACCAACGTAGGCTGCCGGCTCCCAAACATCGAGATCCTTTCTATACATGATTCCCGCATTCGGAATGCCGATCCCTCCCAAGGCCTTGGCCATCGTAACAATGTCAGGTGTTATCCCCGAATGTTCGCAGGCCCACATCTTCCCAGTTCTACCAAACCCTGTCTGAACCTCATCTACAATCATCACTACCCCGTTCTCATCGCAAATCTTTCTAAGACCCTGTAGGAATCCGTCTGGAGGTACCACAATGCCCGATTCCCCTTGTATCGGCTCAACTATCATTGTACCTGTTTCGGCTAGCCCAGACTCGGGATCTTTGAATAGATGATCGACATACTCAAGACAACTCATGGAACATTCTGGATACTGTCGTCCAAACGCACATCTATAGCAGTATGCGTACGGTACCCTAGCCACCGGCAGAGTGCAAGGCATTCCAGCCCTAAAGCTCCGCTTACTTGTGACGGAGAGTGCTCCAAGAGGTTGCCCATGATACCCCCCTTCAAATGCTATAACTCCAGGTTTTTTGCTGTATGATCTGGCTAGTTTCAGGGATGCTTCAACCGCGTCACCTCCTGAAGGACTTCCGAAGAAAACTTTCGAATTGTTCCTTAGATTGCCCGGTGCAATCTGCACAAGTTTTTCTATGAGCTCAATTCTTGGTTTAGTCGGGAAATCCAAAGCGTGGATTAGCTTTGAGGCCTGTTTCTTCAAGGCCTCTAGAACGAAGGGGTTCTGATGTCCTACGTTTAGGACGCCTACACCAGCGAACAAGTCTATGTATATGTTCCCGTCTACATCTTCGAGTGTGGCACCTTTAGCACTATTCCATGCTGTTGGATAGGATAGAGGATACACTACAGCCTTGCTGTCAAGCCTTGCTTGTCGATCCAGTAGTTTCTTCGCTTCAGGACCAGGTGGAGTGACGCGAATCACCGGCGCATCAGAGAAGTGAAGATCAGCAAACGCATTTCTTGACTGAGTCATGATACATTGATAGCTACTTTCGATTATTTATACTCAAACATGCTGGAAACTGCTGACATATTCGGCGTTGAACCTGTCTAGAACACGGATGGGATTTGTCTAGACTAGCAAACTTTTGCAATTGCTGCCTCAATTGTCATCTTAAAGTCCGGCTGGTAGAAAAGGGTCAAAACCTTGTCTATGTTTTTCGAGCACTGCTAGGTTTCTGTATTCGGGGAGGAGTATTGGTGAATGTCTCCTTCTATCTATCCCAGCATTTCTTAACTCTTGTTCGTGTTTCCAGACATGTTCAATGTTCAGCTTGCCTCTGACTTCAGTTCCTTTCGCCAGTCTCGCAGATTCAATGCCTGCCCGCATGCCAAAGATATTGTAGTCCAGGACAGAATTTCCCATCAACCTGTTTCTGCCATGAACCCCTCCAGAAGCCTCGCCTGCAACAAGTAGATTTGCTAAATTGGTGTGGGTCCACTCATCGATCTCGATTCCCCCATTCTGATAGTGTAATGTCGGATAAACCAGCATCGGTTGCTTGCGTATGTCTATACCAAACCTTTTGTATTGCCTTACCATGGCTGGAAAGGCCTTTTCGATCGTGCCGGACCCATGAAGGACCTCAATAATAGGCGAATCGAGCCATATACCCATATGACCGTCCGGTGTTTCGACACCCAATCCCCTCTTGCAGGCTTGGATATATTCGGCGGCTTCTACGTCCCGTGGTTCCAACGGAAAAACGAATAGTTCACCTTTGACGTTGATCGGTTGACCGCCCATACTTCGAATTTTCTCTGTGATCAGAAATCCTAGAATCTGTGGGGGGTATACAGCTCCGGTGGGGTGAAATTGAACCGAATCCATGTGAAGAAGCTTGGCTCCTGCGCGATAAGCCATCACTACACCGTCCATGGTGGAACCATAGTGGTTTGTGGTTGGAAATCCTTTGATGTGCAATCGACCGAATCCGCCTGTGGCAATCACCACTACCTTGGCCTTGACCACGGAATATTCGCCGGTTTCCATGTCGAAAAGTACGGCGCCTGCGACCTTGCCTTCCTCGTCCTTCACTAGTTCTACAGCTGGCAGATACTCTAACACCAATATGTCTTCAGGATAGTTTCGTACCTCGTCTCGTAGAACACGCATTATTTCTGCGCCTGTATAGTCTCTGGCAGATAGCATTCGTCTTCTTGATCCTCCCCCTCCTGCCTGCGTTTGCAGGTTTCCGTCTGGGAGTCGATCCCACATGACACCTAATTCCTCGAGTTGTTTGGTAACAAATGGTGCTTCTGAAGTTAGCACTTTCACCAGTTCTGGCTTATTATCGAAATGACCTCCCCCGACTGTATCTAGGTAGTGAATCAGAGGAGAGTCATGTGGGTTGATGGCGGCTTGCATTCCGCCTTGGGACATCATAGAATTGGAATCTCCAAGTCTAAGTTTCGTGGAGATTATTACCCTGGCACCATTTTTTCTGGCTAGGATTGCCGATTGACACCCAGCCCCCCCACCACCAATTACCAAAACGTCTGTTTCGTAATCTACAGGTTCCAGAGGAAAATCTATTGGCAACCGAGAATGACTCTCTAGAAGATCAACCACCGCTTGGGTGAGACTTTCTCCCCTGTTTGGACCGACTTGAATCGTTTTTCTGGCGTCCGCTTGATAGTCGGGATGGTTTTCGGTCAATACTTTCTGTCTCTCTTCGGCTGATAAAGGTCTGAGGAATTTTTGGATTCCCTGTTTGGCAATTTCGACTCTTCTCGCTCTCGTAGCCTCCACAAGTTGCAAGGACTCATTCATATAGTCAGGATAAGGCATAGTATCCTCTCGCTAGGTAATCCTGAAGTCAAGTTGCCGTTCATAGTATTTTTTCTTCAGCTGTTCAGGCGAGAGCTTGGCGATTTCCTTGTAGCCGTCCTCAAATTTTCCAGCCAATATCTCTCCAATTCTATTTTCCAAGAATCTGCTTTTGTCAGTCAAGTACTTGGCGTAAAGACGCCTAACAAGAAGAGCGATGTTGAATTGGGTTATCTCTGCTGGGCACCGAGCGCTGCAAAGGCTACACATGATACAGTCGAAGGACAGGTTGGCTGCCCGTTCAAAATCGCCTTTGATCGCGGCCTGGACGTAGTCCATCACTTGAAGTTCTTGAGGACAGATCTTGGTGCAGGTGTTGCAGGATAGGCAACGATAGAGTTCAGGATAGAACTGTACGAAAACATCGGGTCTGGGGTCAATTTCGTCCAGACGATAGATCGCTTTGGGGGCAGGTGTGTAAGGAAGTTGCACAATCTGCATATTTGGCTGAACCACGGTCTGGCAAGCAAGTCCGCCATGCAGTTTGTAATCTCCTTCCAATCGATACAAGCTCGCACAGGCACCGCAGAATCCTTCTCTACACCCGATACCTTTCTTCAACTTGAACCCCGCGTATTCCATAGCTGTGATAATCGTAGAACCCTCGGGAACATCGTACTTTCTGCTCAAAACGTAGATGGGGATCATTCGATTCTGCGCGTTCATTAGTTGTTGTCTCTCTCCATTTCTTGCGTGTCAGACAGAAGATTCTTGTCTTTAAGCAGTTGCCGTGGATCAACATGGTTTTGTTCGAATCCACAGTACTTTTCACTCAATCCAAGGCTGACTGCCATCAGTTGGGAGAAATAGAATACAGGCATCGGCTTGAACTCTCTGTGCTTTTCCATAACCTCTTTTTGTCTGTTGTCAAGGTTGAAAGCACAAAGGGGGCAACTGGTTGCAACCGCATCCGCGCCCGTCTTCTGTGCCCGGGATAGGATATCGTAGGCAAGCTCTGCTACGAGATACTTGTCGAGAACTGTCTGATAGCTCCCACAACACCTCAGCTTCAGTGGGTTGTCGACAACCTCTGCGCCTAGCGCACTGAACAGTTCTTCTTGAATTGTCGGCTTCTCCGGGTCATCGATTCCAACATCTTTTGGCCTAAGCAACATGCATCCATAATAAGGTGAGACCTTAAGATGTGAAAGAGGTTTCCTTACTCTTTCCTTCATCTTTTCGAATACTGTTTTTTCCTTCAACAACTCTAAGAAGTGGATGACCTTCACTTTTCCTTGATATGGTCTTTTTTCTAGGTACATGAATTCATTGATTTTTTTCAGTTCATCGAGGTTCTCTGTAATTCTTTGATGAGATCTTCTGAGGACGTTGAAACACATTGAACATAATACAACCAATCGGTATTCGTCGCTGACACTTCCTACCTCATTCATTTCTTGCACTCTGACAAAATTTGTGATTGGAGCAACGTGACGCATTAGATCATCGTTTGTCAGAGAATAGACTGCTCCGCAGCAATTCCAGCGTGGGAGTTCAACCAGCTCCACACCTAGCAGCCTTGCAGATTCCAATGCTGAAATCTCAAAATTCCTTGCTTGTGTCTTCAAGGTGCATCCGGGATAGTAAGGAATCTTCGTGATTTCGCCTCCTTCATCCAGTCAGTTTGCGGAAGGCTGCCACTAATGCAACTTGTGGAAGTATCTTGGTCTCCTCTACTGGAATTGCATTAATGTCGATGTGGTCAACTGCCTCCCTCAGTTTGATTTGTCTTAATGCTTCAGCCACTTTTGAAGGATCCACCCCTCGTGGACATCTTACTGTGCAAGTGTAGCACGATGCACAGATCCAGAAGGTCTTCCTGTCTAGAACTTCTTTCTGACCCAACTGCACCATTCGCATCATATTTGATGGGGTTATGTCCATCTCTGCGATTATCGGACAACTTCCTGTACAGACGCCGCACTGATCGCAGAGAGAGCAGGTCTGCCCACTAAGTTCGTTGATCTTATTCAGGAACTCGATTTCTACTGGTGTGATTAGGATCCTCTTAATCATGGATTTGTCTCTCTCTTATACAACGCCCTTTCTGAGTTCTCAAGCAGTCTTTGTCTTTGCTCCTCGGAAATTGGTTTGCTCTGTTCGCAAAGATCTACGAGGTTCGCTACGTGCCTGTAGAAATCTGTCAAGACAGAAGTCAAGAGTTCAGAGAACCGAACTCGTTCCTCTGTGATGCCATGTTGCCTAAGAACACCTCTCACTATTGAGACGTTCCGTTCAATTGCTTCTACGGCTCCGGTATAGGGCGAAGCCCTCTTATCACACTCACCAACAAATATGCCGTCTGCACCAGCCTGGAGAGCGTACAACATGAGTTTGGGGGTGACTCTCGAGCCGCTATGCACTCTGATGATGCGAGTCTCCGCAGGATACGGAAATCTTCCAATTCCCAAATTGTCCGCTAGCCTGTATGTGCACATGCTATCTGCGAAGATCAGGATCCTGACCTCATCCGGCTTCTTGCTTTGCACAGCTGCATCAATCTGAGCTTTCATCTGATCGTTGGTGTAGTAGTGCAAATCCAACGCTTCTTTTGGACAAGAGGCAATACATATGCCGCATCCTTTGCAGATAGTCTCGTTGATTTGGGCAACCTGATTCTTAATAGAAATGGCCTCGATTGGACAATTCGAGATGCACACGCCGCAACCGTCGCATAACTCTTCGTGAACAAATCCAACCACCGGCTCAATCTCGAATACTCCTCTGTTCATGAGCCTAATCGCTCTCGCGGCAGCTGCGCTTGCTTGGGCAATTGTATCGGGGATGTCCTTTGGACCTTGAATACAGCCTGCGACGAAAACCCCGTCCACCAGCGTATCTACAGGCCTGAACTTAGGATGCGCTTCCTGCACGAACCCGTCAGGGCTCTTCGCGAGCCTTAGCATCTCCGTGACTCTGTCCGCTGATCTGGCTGGAACAAGACCTGAAGA
>CAZJUU010000042.1:0-10344 GCA_964549295.1 uncultured Candidatus Bathyarchaeia archaeon | reverse complement strand
TCACGCGTGCCGGACCTGTCGCCTTGGCCACTAACCAATCAGATTGTACATTGGCCTTTTCAAATTCGTCTCTCATAGCCGTGGCAACTGCTTTTGCTTCGACATGCTTTGAATCCACCACCGCTATCATAGTTGGACCTGCGCCGCTAATTGTGGCTCCATAAGCACCCGCTTTCAGCGCTGCTTTTCGAACGTTTTCTAGGACAGGGAAATGAGCGATTCTGCTGGGTTCAACAATCTGGTCCCCCATCATTCCCACTCCTATGAGTTTGGGATTTGATGTTAGAATGCCAACGACTAGCGTTGATGCGGAACCCACGTTTCCTATGGCAGCTTTCAGAGACACTGTAGAAGGTAAGGCTTCTCTCAGGTCTTTTGTTGACTTCGATAGAGTCCTTGGAATGGCCAGAGCGAATTGTGTATGAGCAGGTGGTGGAATAGCAACAATTGTGAGCGGATCATAGGATTGGATCAGTGTGAAACCGCCATAGATTGATGGGGCAACATCGTCCGCATGTAATGTTCCAGAAGCCACCTGTTCTCCAAGCATTGCGATTTCTACCAGTTCTTTCTTGCTCAAATGAAGATTCAAGAGAGTGTTAAGTGCCACAGCCGTTGCGGATGCACTGACGCCACTACTTGCTAGGCCTCTGCCAGGTGGAATCCTCTTAACGAGTCGAATCTCAATGTCGGGCAGACCAAAGCGGCGGCGAAACTCAAGTGCCGTCCGTCCAGCAGTATTCTGCTCAGGCTCTGTTGGAATTGTTGCAGACCCTTCACCCTCAATCTCAATTCGTATTCCACTTTCGTTTGATCTGACTATTTCCACCTCGTCATGGAAGGCGTCCAGAGCCAAACCAAATACATCGAACCCTGGTCCGAGATTGCTTGTTGATGACGGTGCCCTGACCCTTACTCTGTTCGATCCTACTCTGCTAGCCATGGCTATCATTTCCTAGCCTGACAAGCGACCTTATAGCTTCTGTTGAGCTGCATAACACAATGCTAATCCGAGACTCAGAGTCGCACCGAACCATCGATCAAGAGAGATGAGAAATTGGAGGATCTTGCAGATGAGATCAAAGTCTAAGCCCATCTTGGGGATCACTATGGGTGATCCAGCGGGTGTTGGACCTGAGATTGTTGCTAAAGCTTTTGCCAAAAGACTGGTCTTGGATTTGTGCAAGCCAGTAGTGATAGGCAACGCAGATGCCATGCGCGAGTCCTTGAAGCTGGTTCCAAAGAAACTTGATGTTCGCGAAATCGGTGAAATCAGTGAAGCCAAATTCGCCTACGGTTGTATCGACGTGCTTAACATCAACAACATAGATATGAAGAGGTTGATTATGGGCCGACCTCAAGCAATGTGTGGAAAAGCCTCATTCGAGTACGTCAGAAGGGCGGTAGAGCTTGCTCTCAATCACAAAATCAACGCGATGACAACAGCGCCGATCAGTAAAGAAGCATTGCATCTGGCAGGCTACAACTATCCTGGACATACGGAGATCCTTGCAGAACTGACTGGTAGTGAAGAATACGCGATGATGTTCTTTGCAGAGGGGCTTCGAGTAATTCTGGTTACCATTCATGTTAGCCTGACTGAGGCATGTCGTCTAATCAAGAGAGATCGGATTCTGACGACGATAAGGTTGGGCGATCGAACTCTGAGAAAACTAGGTCTAGACGCTCCTAGAATAGCTGTGGCAGGTTTGAATCCTCATGCAAGCGAGGGTGGCCTGTTCGGTGATGAGGAGTCCGAGGAAATTGGCCCCGCGATCGACGAGGCAAAGAAATTAGGGTTCAATATCTCTGGACCGTATCCGTCTGACACTGTATTCTTCAGAGCGAATAATGGAGAGTTTGATCTTGTTGTCGCGATGTACCATGACCAAGGTTGTATCCCGATAAAGCTCGTTGGGTTCGACACGGGCGTGAATGTGACTGTGGGCTTGCCGATAGTCAGAACATCGCCCGATCATGGAACGGCTTACGGCCGTGCTGGACTAAAGCTTGGAACGGCCAATCCTCAAAGCATGATTGAAGCGATAAAACTCGCTTCTCGACTTGCTGAGAAGATTTAAGTGATGCGAGACAGAGAGTTTGGAGACTCCTGTAGAATCAGAAACAAGACCATAAGAAATTGGAGACTGATGTATTTGGTGGAAGTAGATCGTTGTCCAAAATGCAATAGCTCATTAGCCAAGCTTCCAATCTGGTATTACACCAGGTTCGGGCCTGTAGAACTGGTGGGTTGTGTTCAGTGTCTAAAGCAGCTTTTGTGTTAGGTCCTTTATTGTAGTGGACTTTCTGAACGCACTTTCATGTTATTCCGGTCTCTTTCTAATATGCTCAACAACTCGTTGCGCTACGTCTAATGCATATGCAACATCTTCTTTCTCTATGCCCCGATGGGTCACCATTCTCACTGTGGTTGGACCATAGTTACTTGCTTTGACACCATTGGCTCCTATTTGAGAGATGAACTCGGCGGAGCTGATTCCCAACTGCTCCGTCTCAATCAGAACCATGTTGGTTTGGACACGTTCCATGTCTATCTTGATTCCAATCCTTGAAAGTCCATCTGCCAATCTTCTAGCGTTTTCATGATCCTCTCGGAGTCGATTGATCATCGTCTCAAGTGCAACTATCCCGGGAGCTGCTATAATCCCCGCTTGACGCATGGCTCCACCAAGTCTCTGTCGATTCCTTCTTGCTTTATCTATGAAATCTTGACTTCCAGCAACTATTGATCCCAAAGGACAGCTCAATCCCTTCGAAAGACAGAAAGTTACAGAGTCGACCTCACGTGTCAAATCTTTCACGTCTATTCCCAGCGCGACAGCAGCATTGAATATCCGAGCGCCGTCCACGTGCACTTTCATGTTGTACGACTTTGCCACGGACGCAAGTTGTTGAGTCTGTTGTGCCGTGATGCAGGTTCCTCCTGCCCTGTTGTGAGTATTCTCTAGGCAGAGAAGCGTCGGTCTCGGTTGGTGGTACTTGTGCTCTATCTGAGCGATCTTCTCAATTTCCACGGGATCCAGTACGCCCAGTCGGCCTTTGACTGTGTGAGGAATCACGCCGGCTACGGCTGAGATGCCTCCAGCCTCGTAGTAGTATGTGTGAGATTCAGCTTCCAGAATGATTTTGTCTCCTGGATTTGTCTGGGACATTACCGAAACGAGATTGGCTTGAGTTCCACTTATCACAAGCAAAGCGTCCTCCTTCCCAAGTTTGGTCGCCGCCTTTTCCTGAAGCTCTGCCACGGTTGGATCCTCACAATACTGATCGTCTCCCAATCGAGCGTTCACTATTGCTTTCAGCATTTCATCGGTTGGAAGCGTAACGGTATCGCTTCGGAGATCAACGATTCTCATTCAAATCATCTTCCAGCGCGATAGGCAGTAGCTGCTGGATGAAACATAAAGAAGTTGTTGTGCTAACATCTCTTCACGCGACGGACCATGTACGAGTTCGGCATCTCTGTTCAAGTTGGAAAGTATTCGTGTTCAATCCTTTTGACTTCATCGCTGCTACTTGCCTTCTGATAATCTTCCAGTGGAGCTTTGTTCAGCGTATAGAAAGTCGGTCCCCACTTGAATATTGAAAGGAGTTGTTTGGCCTTGTCGTCGAATCCCAGAATGAAAAGAGAAGCTGCCAGAGCTTCGAGAGAACTCAGTCTGGAAACTCGACTGTAACTAGTTGGGTTTGCAGCTAGTAGTAGAGGTAGCCGTCTGTTGACTCCACGAAAGCCTCTATCAAAGATTCTATCAACATTTTCCCATGAACAATCTATGGCTACGATTCCACTTCTTTCCGTCCTGTCCCTGTCGAACCGAGTGAGCACTTCTTGAGAGTAGGGGTTCAGAATCAGTGAGGCCTTTGGAAGTCTTGACGCACGATAGATTGGTGACGCTAGATTGAGTCTAACCAGTTTTGCTGAAGTGCACTTCTTGGGGTCGTCTTGTTTCATTATGTAGACATATAGTCTCGGGCCATTCGTCACGTGTTGTTCACGACTAACCTTTTCTGAATTCTTTGTGAATCATGGGATTCTCAAATATCCTGGGGATCTGTTGAATCAGGTCGGAAGCGACCATGTGAAATCCTTTTTCGTGGCAGACGATGTCTCCAGCTGCACCGTTGATGAAAGCTCCGGCTGCGGATGCCTCCAAAGGTTCATACCCTTGAGAGATCAATGCTCCCACTATCCCCGCCAACACGTCTCCTGTTCCACCCACGGTCATGCCGGGGTTTCCTGTGTGATTCAGTTTCACATGCTTTCCATCAGAAACTACGTCAACTGCTCCTTTGAGTAGTATTGTAGCCCGTTTCTCTAACGCTGCCTTCTTGACATCCTCAATCTTTTCCTTCAGCTCCATCCTCGGTTTCTTGCCCATTAATTCTTCAAACTCCCCAGGATGGGGTGTCAAGATGAGGGGAGAGTCGAATCGAATGTTGCAGGTTCCATAAACGCCTATTGCGTCGGCGTCGATTAAAGTAGGTTTCTTCATGTCATGAGCAAGATCAAACAATTTCTCCAAGGCGTTGATTGTTTCCTTATGACTGCCCAAACCAGGACCTATGACTATGGCTGTCGATTTTTCAAGTGCGTTTCTTAGCTGTGGTATGTTGTTCGGGTTTAGATGATCGCCTGTAAGCTTCAATGTTATCAGGTCAGGTGAGAAGGATGAGATTGCGTAAGCTGTCTTTTCAGGAGCGGCTATTACAGTCAAGTCTACACCGGTTCTTAGAGCAGCGAGCGCGACATATGCTGGAGCTCCAGCATACGTTTCGCTTCCACCAACAACCAAAAGTCTCCCAAAATCTCCCTTATGGGAACTGGGCAGTCTCAGCTTTCTAGCAATCTCGACATCTCCTGGTCCAGTGTACAACTCGGCTTCAGGAGGAACGCCTATGTCTGCGACCTTGACTTCGCCTAGATATTCCTTGGCGTCTGCAAAGCCAGTCTTGACTTTGTGAAACGTAATTGTCAGATCAGCCTTGACAACATCTCCAAGACTCCTCCCTGTATCCGAATCCAACCCTGAAGGCACATCCACGGCAAGACGGAATCCCTTCGACTCGTTCACCGCTTTGATCGCTTGAAGAATTGGGGGTCGAAGAATTCCTCTTGCCCCTGTTCCGAGAATCGCGTCTATGATAACATCGGTTTCGCATGGTTGGACTAGGGATGAATCTGAAACTAATTTAAGCTCCACCGAGGAAGACATACCCTTCAACGCCATCCAATTCTGGACAACGATCGGTTCCCTGATGTCGGTTTCACGACCCAGCAACTGGAAGAGTATGTGAAGACCTTGACCGGCTAGATGTCTAGTCGCCACCATCCCATCCCCACCGTTTCGCCCCGTCCCACCGTAGACAACAATTCTGGAATCTGATGGAAATTTCGACGTGACTTCCTGGGCCACAGCTCTTCCAGCATTCTCCATCAGTTGAAGAGTCGACACTCCCAAGTACTCACAGTTCAGTTCAATTGCACGCATCTCCTTGGACGTGACGGCATCATCAGGCATGGCGATCTCTTCTCCAACTAGAATTCAAAGCACAATCCTCTTGAATCTTTCGAAGCAAGCCAAGCAGATTGTATAGAACTCGTTCTGAAAACGTTTTTATGAGTGTGGAACAATTGGTTCCAGCTCAGAGGTCAAAAGAGTTGCCCTCAGCCTTTGTTCTGATCAATGCCGAGATAGGTTCCGAAGATGAAGTTCTAAAGTCGCTTAAGACAATTCCAAATGTGAAAGAGGCGTATGTGGTCTACGGGGTCTACGACATCGTGGCCAGAGTTGAAGCAGAAGCAATGGAGAAACTTAAGGACGTTGTCACATGGAAGATTCGACGCCTCGACAAAGTTCGATCTACATTAACAATGATTGTCATCGAGGGAGAATAGCCTCTTCACCTCTTCGCACGCCTTCTATTTCTCGTTTTTTCGAAAGTATTCGCCGTGACATTGGAAATTGACAGATATCCTTCTTCACATAGGGCTGGATGACACTGACTCTCCGAGGAAGGGATGCACTACATACATTGGAGCGTTGCTGGTTGAGAAACTTGAGACATTGGGCTGCAAGTTCTTTGACTATCCAAATCTGGTAAGGTTGAATCCCAACGTTCCTTGGAAGACTAGAGGAAATGGTGCGGTCTGCCTGAGAGTATTCTGTGAAGATGAAATAGCCGACAGGGTAAGAGAGACTGTGCTAGACACGGTCAAAACGAATTCGGATCTAGAATATGCAAGAACCGATCCAGCTGTGGCGTTTCTCAAGGGTGAAGTTCCTGAGGGTCTTGCTGAGTTCTCTAGGAGAGTTCTTCGAGACATCGTCACTGTTGAAGACGCTAGGGCCGCCGCAGCCAGATCGAATGTTGACGTCTGCCTGATAAAAGGCAACAGGGGAATGATAGGCGCCCTGGGCGCTATAGGGGAAACTCTTCAAGAGGATTACACCTACGAAATTATTGCGTACAGGAAGTGTGAGAACAGGGGAACCGTAAGGAGAGTGCGTCGAGAATCCATATTGAAAATGGATCAGGAAACAGCTCCGCTAACCTTCAATAACTACGATCCTAAGAAGAAACGTGTCTTGATTACGCCACGTGGCCCAGATCCAATTCTATACGGGATCAGGGGTGAAAGGCCTGAGATCGTTATCAAAGCTCATAGCATGGTGGTCTCAGATGAGGAGATTGAGCGGTGGGTGGTCTATCGATGCAATCATGGTACTGATGCGCATCTCAAGAAGGTCGAGCACATCCGTGAGATACGACCTCATAATCCCGTGATCGGATTGGGAACCGTTTCATCGGTCCCAAAGGTGATCCTTGGAGGACACGTAATTTTCGAGTTAGAGGATGAAAGTGGGGTTGTGGACTGCGCCGCATATGAGCCTACAGGCGACTTTAGAGACGTTGTCAGACGCCTCATACCGGGCGACGTGGTCGAAGTGTTTGGAGGAGTAAGAGAGGCATCAACTGGAAACCCGATTACGATAAATCTTGAAAAAATTAGAGTCATGAAACTTGCTGATGATATTCGATACGTGAATCCGACATGTAATATGTGTGGAAAAAGAACAGAGTCCTCCGGAAGAAACCAAGGTTTCAGATGCCCAAAATGTTCCAGAACATTTCCTCCGAGTGCTAGAATCCCTAAGATTCAGCCACGTGATTTGATGGAACAACTGTATATTCCGCCTCCTCGAGCGCATCGTCACTTGACCAAACCGCACTCAAGGTATGGGCTTGAAAAGAAAACCGACCCTATGCCGCCTTCTATGATCTGGCACTATCCTTGAGTGGATCAAACTGGCGTGTTGATCTTTGTGATGTGAAGGGCTCTAATTAGGAAATCGTACATGCGTTGACCAGCTTCACTATCTGGAAGGGAAGACGCTGCATTGCCCAATAGTCCAACTCCTCTCAGGCCATGCCGCTGAGAGAGGCCTACAAAAAGTCCAACGGCACCTGGCAAGCTTGGGGCTTCGTATGAATGTGCTCCATACTTTTTGAAGTCCGTTACAAGTTCTTTTGCAGTCGCTACTATATGGATTGAATCTGTCTTGCCACCCACGGCCGCGACTCCGTCCACAGCAACCAGAATGCTTGAATTGAGTTCAAGCGCAAATCTGACTATTTCGTCTAGAACATCATAGTAACTCTTGGGCTCTTCTGAAATGATTGGCGTATCTGACATTGCCAGCACTATGTTGGGTTCAACGGATTTGCTCGCATAGAAGTCAAATCCGGGGAGACGACAGAGTCCATTCTCCTCGACAATCACATAGTCAGGAAAATTCTTGTTATGGTAGTGAGCAAACTTCTTTCCATCTGAGAACTTCAAGAGAAGACCTAATGCTATCAGTCCAATGTTCCCAACCCCAGGAAGAGCAACAGCAAAGATCGGTGATCTAACATCTGGTGCTGACTCTATGTTCGCCTTCTCCAAACTGATTGCCCGAAATTCAACAAAGATCTCTGTTGAATAAAGGGGTTCGCATTGAAGCGTCGTGAAAACTTATTAGGATACCTGCAAGCATTCAGGTCTCAGCGGGGAAAGACCGTAGCGAGAGCTTATGTGGCTCCTGCACGGGTGGGGTAGCCAGGTTTAAGGGGCTTTTGCCCGAATAACCCGCAGGGCTCATATGAAAAGTGAGTCTGGGCGACCCTGAGATAGGCTCTTTCCTGAGCCCTCAAACGGATGTTCGAATCATCCCCCCGCTACCATCATATTTGTTCATATCTTTTCGTGGAGACTATTGTTCGTTGGGAAATCAGAATTCGTGATCGCTCAGATTAGATTGTTCGGCTTCGCTTTGTCTCTGAGCCTTGAAGCGTCTTCGCCTCGGATATTTCTTATCATGAGTTTGACCTCGACAAGAAAGTCTTCTGCTTTCAAAACGCTCAGGAAATGCGAATCATTGTTGCTAATTACCGTTCAGGACAATGAATTCTATGTCGAATAGGAGTCCAACTTCGATTCATTCATGGATTCTATCTCACGCAACAATAGAATCTTATATCTATTCAACGCAAACACATAGGTATCTGCATGGTGATTAGTGTTGGCGAAAAGTAAAGTTGCAAAGAAGGTCGCTCGCAAGATTACGAGAGTCGCTCCTGTAGCGGCCAGAACTAAGAAGCTTACGGCAAAGATCGCAGCTTTGGAGGCTAGACTTGCTAGATACATTCCAAGATCCAAGTTCCAGTCAGCGATGGCTCGGTATCGTGTTGCCATGTCGAAGCTGAATTCAAAGAATTATCAAGTGAAGTCACTGCAGGCTAAGGTCTGCAATCTTGAATACAAGATAAAGGAATTAGAGCAAAGGCTATCGGCAGAAAAGGCCGTCTAGATGGGCCTCAAGTCGTGGCTAGGCGCCTGACCTTGCCTACTCTTTTTTCACCTTGGCGTGATTGAAGAGATTGTCGAAGCAAGTGGTTCAGGTTGTCTGCTGGAAAAAAGATGAAACGTATCTTGGACATAGTCGCGGATCCCAAGAAGATGTACGTTGACGAAAGGATCCCATTTTATTCGCTGAGAAGAAGGTTAGCCGCGAGAGTGGATAAACATCCAGAGAAACTGGATCAGATGATCAGATCCCTTCATGAGCTAATTCACAAGTACCAAGGACTGGAGAGCGACTGACAAGATTCTGAAGCATTGTCTAGTTGCCCAGCACAATTTCCAAAGCTTCTTCTCCGGTTGATTCAATCCTTTGCTCCAAATCTGCTTTGAGACGTGTAACTCTGAGAGACAATTCATGTCTTCTAGTTCTTAGAATATTAATGTCTGAATCTAACCTTGATCTTTCGTTGATGACTTGTTGTTTGCGATTTTCAAGTTCATGTCTCTTCTCAGTGATTGCCATCGCTTCCTTCGATGCTAGACTTGTATGGTGTTGAATTTGGAGTTGGACATAGGATTCGCGTAGCGTCTCTAGGCTCTTACTGGAGCAAATTTCAGAAATGGTCTTCAAAGCGTTTCTGATCCGACTTTCTTTCAAGTCGATGCTGCCAGCAGTCAGCACGTTTCGAAGTGCTTCTAAAGCGGATCGCAGTCGTGCAAAACCCATTTGCTCGCCTTGAACCGCGCCTACTGGGTCATTCATGTAATGTTGCAGTATAGTCAACGATTCGGAGGTCAGTAATCCCTTTTTCGAATCACTGGTCTTCAAGAGTTTTTCGATCGGTTTCTGGATTGGTTGAAAGTTCTCTGAGATTTGACTGCGAAGATTCTGCAATTGGTTTTCTTGTTCAGCAATCTTCTTTGAGACTTCATTTGATTCTAGCTGTTTGATTGTTTTGTCAATCTCCAAGATCTCGGTGTCCAGTTTCAAGGACTTATCTTCATATGCTCTGATAGTGGAGTCAAGATCTTGCAATTCACTGTGAAGGTTGTAGAGTGACTTTGAGTCCTCTGCTATTCTCTCGAGCTTGTCCAGTTGTCTGTGCTTGCTGCTCACGTGGTTCTCAAGAGAGCCTACGCTATGTCCTAGTAGTCTCATCTTTGCTTCTAGTTCTCTGATGGTACGTTTTAACTTGAGTGGGAGTCTCGGAATCCAGATTTGGGCTGCGCTTACAATCTGTGACTGAAAGTTTCTCAGAGTGTTGGTGTAATCGACCAAAGCATTGTACGTCATTTCGCTGGGCATCTCTACCGCGTCAACGAGGTCGTTGATCTTGCGTCCAAACTTGTCGGCGGATGAAACGGAAGATTTTGATATTTCTTCACCGCCCTCGCCAACATTCTCTTTCAGAAGTTTTGTTCCGGTATTCTTGATTTCATCCATCCAGTCTTGGACTTTCTTGCAGAGGTCTTCCGCC
>CAZJUU010000041.1:0-10409 GCA_964549295.1 uncultured Candidatus Bathyarchaeia archaeon | reverse complement strand
CTCTTGTTCATCTATCCTACTATTCAGTTCACCCACTAATGTTCTCAGCGTTTGTGATTGCTCTACTCGCAGCTTTCTTGGGCGTAAGGCTTGTTAATCTGGCACAGTTTCTCCAAGTCATGACGATTCAGACTCCAGGTGCAACACCAGGTGTTCCAGAATACTTGCGCTTCATAACATATCTTCAGCCCGCACTCGAAGGTGCTTGGAATGCTTTCATATCAATGCCTCACTGGATAATCTTGAACGCTACGATCGTCTTCTGCTCCGTCTCGATGTGGGTTTTCTACGGGTATGCCCTGAGAATTCAGGGAGTAGCTATTAGAAGCCGCATTAAGACATTGGGCGCCTTATGCTTGATAGGTTTTGGAATAAGCATAAGTAACACGATAGCCGTCGCACAAGGTTTTCTATCCAAGACTGCCGGCGTGTTTTCACGGACACCGAAGTACAAAATTGAGAAACGTGAAGATTCGTGGAGGGACAAAAAATACCAGATTAACGTGAACAAGACTGTTGCATTGGAGATTGCTTTTGGCATAATCGGGATAATTGCAATGATAAAATCAGGTTTAGAAGCAAACTACGGAATAATCCCCATTCTCTTCGTCTACACCGTTGCCTACCTATACATATCGAGAGTTACCTTCAGAGATGCATTGCGAAGCCGGCTCTCATGAGAACAGGCAGGTCGACCAGCGTGGAAGCCAAGGCATCCAGTAAAGGTAGTCAAATCGATTCTTGGAGCAAGCTGAGTATTGCAGCAGGGGCTTTTGTATTCATCGTTGCTCTGGCAATCAGAACGTACCATTTCGGAGAGATGCCTGTAGACAGACTGCCGGACAGTTACCACCGTTGGCTAATAGCACAACTGACAGCATCCAACGATTGGGCCTACACTGATTTGAAACCAACTCCAAACAATACCATTGTTTGGCTTCCATTGTTTCAGTACATCGTCGCAATGTTAATGTACGCTACGGGAAGCAGCTCCATACTTGTTCCCAGACTTGTCAGTCTCATCTTCGGATCGTTGGCTTGCCTGATCGTGTACAAGATCTGTATCAGACTGTATCAACATAAATGGCTTGCACTTGTCGGCGGCTTGCTCATAGCTTTTCAACCTTGGCATGTGGATTTCTCAGTCCTTGGCGTTGCTGAGAGCGTCTCAAGTTTTCTCATAGTTGTCGCAACATACTTCTTCATATGCAACAAACCGAGAGAGTTTGGTGTATTCTCTTTTCTCGCTGCGCTCTGCAGCTACGAGACGTGGGTTGTGATAGCAGCTGAGGTCGCACTGGGAGCTATGAAGAAAGGTTGGAGAGGCACTAGATTACTCTGCGCTCTGATTCCACTACCGTTGACTATCATAGGTTGGTCTGCTTGGAGTCAAGTCTCGACCGGCAACCCATTCAACTGGATCACATCAACGTTATACGCGATGTATCCTCTCGGTTGGGAGATACATTTGGTGAATCCATCCATCCTCCTGTTTTACGTGAACAACCTTCTTGTAATGACATTCTTCATATTCTTTGTCGGTTTTGTGTTTGGGCTCTTGAAGGGTGGTAACGTACGGGCCATTACAGCTACTATGTTGGCGGCCGTTGTTCTATACAGTTTCGCGCATTACGTTGGACTGGACTTTGGTGACCAGTCTCGAGTTATCCTACTCCTGCCTCTCTTAGCGGTTGTGGCGCCATCTGCGTTTCCAAAGTTCTCTGGAGGGAAATTGAGACGCATGCTGATCATACTCATGCTACTCTTGGTCTTGGTGATACCTTACCTCTCTCAGATCTGGATATTTCCTAGAAAAGTGTACATCGTCCATCCAGAATACAGAGCTGGCGAGGCTTTGGGTCAAGTCTATGAGGGCGGGAGAATTCTCTCAGACTCTCCAATAGCGGTGTATGCCTCAAAGATTGAGACTGGCAGATTCATTACATATGAGAAGATTCGTTGGTATCTGGAAACGAGAAATGATGAGCAATTGGTCGTGTGGCTTAGGAACAATGACGTGAAATATCTCGTATGGCAGAAGACTAACCAAACGCTTGGACACGAGATTTTTCCATTTCTTGCCGAAGGAGAGGTGAAGACTTTCGGAGATGCAACGTTCACACCAATCTATGAAGATTCGTTTAGAACTGGACACTGGGAGCACAGTTCTCAGTATCGCATTCCAGACGTATTCATCTACCGAATTGACTATTCATAGTACCAGTGGAAACGCTCCGGTATGACGGGATTCTTCCCAGAGTTAACATGAGCAGGTGACCATTATCGTGTCCGAATCCCTCTTCGAAGAAATTCTTGCGACATGCAAAAGGCTTGATCAATCAGACCAAATTTCCGCTTTGTGTCTTTATGGATCACGACAATGTGGATACTCTCGAGAAGACAGTGACTATGATGTCCTGACGATATTGGAGGACTACGATGACGGAGTCAGATATCAATACGAGCCTTTCCGAAACGTCTACATCGCGCTTCTGAAAGTTGATCGTGAACTATTCGAGTTGGATGTCAGCAAAAGCGTTCTAGGGGAGTTCGTGGCAGGAAGACTTCTATCACCATATCTGCCTCTGATCGGAGGTCAATATCTAAGTAATATGGAAGTGCTTCTGAAGCAGAAGATTGTAGAAGAAGAACTGGTTGAACTCATTCTAGGTTACGGAGAACTTGCTAGGGGATTGGTTATAAGTCCCGAGTACATAGTTCTGTCACGAATGCGGAGACGTTTCAAAGTATATCCGCCTCTGAAATACAGTTACCTCTGTCTCCTGCGACCAGATCTTGTCAAGATGAACATGCCCCAAATTCTAGAAGGCTACTCGAAAGCTCTCATTCAGCTGTCTGAGAAAGGAATGGTAAGAATTGAAGATGGAAAGGTCACCATAAGTCATGATTATGTGGATCAGATTCTTTCTAGGAAAACTTCAGAACGGGTGGTCAATATCGCGCGGGCGAGTCAGAGAGCTCTCTACTCGTACCTCGCACATGGCAGAGCAGGTAGAACAGGTCTTGATATGATTGCCAAAGAACTTGCTTCAAAAATAAAAAGGGAAATATCGGTAGCTCTATCAGCGTCCGACTTTGAAGATCCAAACCGATACCTCTTCCTGAAAACATCCTCAGGGCTGGTCAGCCTAAACGAGGCAGCCTCAATAATCGAAGCCGTCAAGAAGTTGAGACCATCAGCCGACATAGCCGTGAGCTCACTTGGAGGAGCTTTGAATGAAGTCTACCTCGTACGTGCAAACGATGAAAAAATGGTTGCGAAGAGATTCTCGGACTGGTATGGCTTCAAATGGTTCACACTAAACCTTGTAGCACTGGGAACGAAAATCTTCTCAGTCTCTGGCAGAGCACGTCTTTCAAATGAATATGGAATGAGTACACTACTTACGGACAGCAGAATTCCCGTTCCACCAGTGGTATACGTAAGCATCCAAGAGAAATTGCTGATCAAACAGTATGTAGAAGGCGAAGATACACTCAGGGCATTCGAAAGCTACCTTAGAGGAGATCGTCTCAACTCTAGACAAGTGAAAATTGCTTCAAGCATAGGCAACATGTTTGCCAGAATTCACGCTTTGGATGTTACCTTGGGTGATTCAAAACCTGAGAACCTGATCTGGTCAAACAATGAAGGGCTCTATGTCCTAGACTTGGAACAGGCGAAGAAGAATGGCGACAAAGCATGGGATATCGCTGAGTTTCTATACTTCGCAGGTCATTATGGCAGTGTGATGACCGGGGCACTGAAAGAATTAACAGAAGCCTTCATACAAGGATACAAAGAAATCGGCGACCATAACCTGCTCAAAAAGGCTGCTGGAATCAACTACACAAAAGTCTTCTCTTTCTGGACGCCGCCACAGATAACCCGCGAAATGTCGATCATGCTGAAGGAGGCTTAAGATGCCTAAACGTCTCGAACTCGCAGTATTTGATGCTGACGGAACTCTAACCCGAATCACGAGCATTTGGCAATATCTTCATCAACGTTTTGGAACTTGGAATCAAGGAAGAATGACCGCTCTCAGGTATTACAAAGGCGAAATAACCTATGATGAGTGGGCGAGACTAGATGCGTTGATGTGGCGCGGTAGAGAACTGAGCGAGGTACTTCGCGTAGTCCAAGACATTCCATTCATTGACGGTGCAATCCATTCGTTCAAACTACTGAAGGAATATGGAATGAAGATTGCAGTGGCAAGTGCAGGTCTTTCTTTTCTTGCCAACCGGACCGTACGAGAATTGGGAGCCGACATGGCAGTAGCTAATGAATTAGCAGTCATAGATGGCAGATTGACTGGCGACGTTAGAATTAAGGTCTCTATGGAGAACAAACGTGACGTCATCAGAGAAATCGCAAAAGTCTTCGATGTGAGCATGAAAGAATGTGCAGTGATCGGTGACTACCGCTACGACATTCCTGAAGATGCAGGTCTCAAGATAGCATTCAATCCAAAAGATGATGAAGTAGAAAGGCTTGCTGATGTTATAGTGGAAAGCAGTGACTTGAAAGACGTTTTGAGCCATCTAATTTGGAATGAAACGTCTCCGAATGTGGGGCCTAAATCGTTCAGCCATTGAGGCGTCTTGACCTAGCGTGGCAGACACTGCATCTACACCGTACCAAAAAAACCAATCACTTTGAATCTGCAAATCTCCTTTGCGTCAACTCTTCGAAATGCTTTCTCGAAAAGAATTCTTGGCGTGAACAGGAATTCTCGCAGACAGGATGAAATTTGAGATTCTGTCACAAGACCGAAAAGGTTTCCATGGAAAACCAACGCGAAACGGTTGTGCAACTACTACGGGAGGTAGACCAGACTTGGTGTCGAGAGCCTCTAGATTCTTCTTTTCAAATCGCAGTTCGTACATTGGTAGACTTGTCGTTGTCTAGTCGCGAATAAGTGGCGGTAGAAGGGAGCCTCTCCTTCCAGTTCACATCTTCTTTGCATTAGCCCCCCACATTTTGGACAAACATCAGGTGCAGTCGTCTTGACATGTGATCCGGCTGGTTCTCCACATGAGGAGCAGAAGTTAGAATCCGGTGGTACATATCTACGGCATTGTTGGCACGTGGGCAAAATGCGTTCCACTTCTGTGTGGGATTGATGATGCAGAAAGAGAAACCTATCTGTGTTTCGGAAAGAGTTTGCCTCTTCTGCAACGCAAATCCATTCGGCGGCCCGCATCTAATACATTTAACTGAGCGAGATGCGAAAAGCCTTGAGCTCGTAACCTGAATACCGGTCTTTAAGTCTGGACTATGCCCCGATTTCTCGTTCGCAGGTTTCGCAGTAAATGACCTCGTCATGCGATTCTTCGTCGTAGTAGAGTGGCGTATGATGAATGGGGCATTGGACAAGATGTCGTTTGGTTCTGCTCAAGTTGTTCAGTCTCTACCAGCATCTTCGTCAAGACAAACGAGGAGATCCCTTAAAGGAATTATTCATAGCTCCGATAGATCGAGATGCGATATGTAGCCTTCTATTGCCAGGAACGCCTCCCAGAAAACAGCCAAATAGACATCGCGATCAAACGGACTCTGACAAAAACAGTCAAGGATGCTTAAACTGTCAAAACGTTGTGGCGGGCGGGAAGGGATTTGAACCCCTGTCACAGGCTCCGGAGGCCTGCGCCCTATCCTGGCTAGGCATCGATGAGAAGCTGGCGTTTCCTCATACCCGCCCCAGGTTCCGCCCGGCTAGTTTGATCAGCAATGGAATGATTTCTTCGATACTTAAGATCGTACTCTACGTCAAGGGATTGTGATTTTGTCTTATCCTATTATCCGCAAGGTATATGTTGCACTCTACGTCAGCTATCAGTCCGAGGATGGTAATGCCTCAGAAGATTGTGTGTCAGGAATGCGGCACCACGCTCTATGACGATTTTGAGCTTGAGTCACCTATTGAAATCATCCAGAGATACAATGGATACTGTCCAAAATGTAACAGAAAGTTGAACTTCGATCCTAACAGCGTGAAAATAATTCCTTTGTAGAGCCTTACTGTTTTTCGGTCGGCGTTCGGTTTGTACGACAAATTCAAATCATCAGAGGCGCCGTTCGATGCGGGTCTCTGCGAAATTCTCTGATGATGCCCAGTATTCTTTTAATACCGCGGTTTCTCGATAGGTTCGAGAAGGTCATGGTCAATGGGTGAGGTTACTATCGAAGCTATGGTTCTGACTGTTACGCCAGTTCAGTCCCCACAGGGTCTCACAATGATTGAACTGGTCATTGGAGAATCATTCAAGGGTCCGGTGGCAATTCCTATGGGAGTCGAAAGGGAAATGGCTGGTATCACTATAGCAGTTCAGAGGTCTCTGAGTCAAATTCCAGGGATGACGCAGTATGCAGGAACCCCACGAATTACTCTCAGGCTTACAGAGGACGAGTACAATGAACTGGGCAGACCAAGATATCCAGATCGCGTTACATTGAATGTCA
The DNA here is from genome assembly GCA_964549295.1 of uncultured Candidatus Bathyarchaeia archaeon. Taxonomy (GTDB): domain Archaea; phylum Thermoproteota; class Bathyarchaeia; order 40CM-2-53-6; family CAVXDP01; genus CAVXDP01. Next base: position 3,940 of record CAZJUU010000041.1, on the reverse strand, counting down.
AGATACTCGAAAAGTAACTTAGGCGATAGATTAAGTGTCTTGAGATTTGAAATCTTCCAACAACATATTCGGCGATTTCAGAAAGCAATGTGAGGATGTTCTTCGCCGAGCCATCAAGACAGCGTTTCCAGATGTTTTGGTGTCAGGACTGGAGCTTGACGTTCCTCCTTTATCCAAACTGGGAGAACTCGCATCATCAATCTGTTTCGAGTTGAGCAAATCCTTAGGATTGAAGCCCGGTGAAGTGGCGAGGAAGATTGTTGAGAAAGTCGACATATCGAAAAGCGACCTTCTATCTTCAGTAGAATTGGCCTCTTCAGGTTATATCAATTTCCGGTTGAAGTACGAGGACGCAAGCCGGAGAATTATGGAGGACATCTTGAAGTCGAGTGAATCCTATGGATATCTGAGAAGCGAAGATCCAAAACGTGTGATCGTTGAACACACGAGCGTGAACCCGATCCATGCCATTCACATTGGACAGGCTAGAAATCCTATACTCGGAGATGCATTGGCGAGGATATTGAAAGCGCGAGGGCACAGTGTTTCCAGACACTACTACATTGATGACACTGGAAGACAAACCGCCATCATAGCCTATGGATATGACAAGATGGGAAGACCCTCTCCGGACATTAAGCCAGATCATTTCATGGGGCAGATCTACAGTGTCACCGCATGCCTAATGGAAATTCAGAGGATAAAGAAGCAACTTGATGCCAAAACAGGCGCAAATGAAATTCAGACACTGAAGCAGGAACTTGATGAATGGAGCGGAGTTGCGTCAGAACTCGAGAAGAAGTTCCCGAAAACTTTCACAGAACTCCAGAAGGCTATATCACAAGATCCGGATCCTGAGGAGAGCGTTAATCAACTAATCAGAGACTACGAGGGAGGAAAAGAGGCAACCAAACAACTTGTCCGACAAGTGGTGGAAACCTGCCTGAGAGGATTCAGAGAGACACTCTCAAGACTCGACATACACTTCGACACGTGGGACTGGGAGAGCGACCTCATATGGAGCGGCAGAGTGACCAAGGTCATGGAAGAACTTCTCAAGACACCATACGTGCATGAACTTGCGGGAACACTGGAGTTAGATGTTGAAAAAGTGGTCGACAGTCTGGATCTAAGAAAACAACTGAACTTGAGCCCAAACTATCATCTTCCTCCACTTACCCTAGGACGATCTGACGGCACGACTCTCTATACAACGCGGGATATGGCATATAGCATTCTGAAGTCTGAATCAGCTGAAAGGGTTGTAAACGTTATTGGGGCGGAACAGACGCTTCCTCAGTTGCAGCTGAAGGTAGGAATCTGTGCATTGGGGAAAGGAGAGGTCGCTTCAAACCAAGAGCATTTCGCATTTGGTCTGATTGAACTTTCTGGGTACAAGATGTCAAGCCGACGTGGACGTTTCATAGCACTCGATGATGTTATCGACGAGGCAATCACAAAGGCGCATGAAGAGGTTTCCAAGAGAATGCCAGCCTTGTCGGACGAGGAAAAACATTCCATAGCCAACAGCATCGGCATAAGTTCAATAAAGTACGCGCTTCTGTGTGTTGAACCAGCAAAAACCGTGGTTTTCACATGGGATCGCGTACTCGATTTCGAAAGGAACAGTGCAGCTTTTATCAACTACGCTTACACGAGAGCGTCAGGAATTCTGAGAAAGCTCGGAGGCATTCCAAAGTTGACCGACTACTCAAAGCTAATTCATCCACTGGAAAAGGAGCTGCTCATACTTCTTTCTCGATTCCCTGAAGTTTTTGCGAAGGCTTCAGACAACCTTCGACCCGATGATTTGGCAAACTACGCAAACAAATTGACTGAGAGATTCCATGAATATTACGAAAAGGTCAATGTAATCCGTGCAGAAAGCTCTGAGATTAGAGATGCTAGGGCAGGTCTGATAGAAGCCGTTAGAATCGTTCTCAGGAACGCCATGAGTGTTCTGGGAATCACCCTGCTAGAAAGAATGTAGCCTGAGAAGGTCTCTACGTCAGACGGAACCCTCACTTTATCTGTCGGTTGCGCGAATTTTTCAGCAACGTGTTATCCGTCATGTGCGGGATCTTTGGATGCACCTTTGGAGACGGCGTCGCAGCGAGAACCATTCATGAAGGACTGAAGAGACTGGAGTACAGAGGCTATGACTCTGTCGGGCAAGCCACAATATCAAACGGAAGACTGTTCATCAAGAAAGACAAGGGGAGAATAGATGAGGTTCATTCAAGTCTCAATCTGGACGATATGGACGGAGGCTTGGGAATAGGACATACGCGATGGGCTACTCACGGAGCACCATCTAACATCAACGCTCATCCTCACACCGACTGCCAAGATCAGGTCGCAATCACACACAATGGCATCATAGAAAACTTTGCCGAACTGAGACTCGAACTTGAAGGGAAAGGTCACAAGTTCAAATCACGAACCGATTCCGAAGTTGTCGCACATCTGATCGAAGATCAATTGAAGGCAGGCAAAGATTTCCCTGAAGCGGTTCGACTGTCGGCAAGAAGACTTGAAGGATCATATGCCATTGCAGCCATATCAGCAAGCAGCCCAGACGAGATTGTCTGCGTGAGACGTGAAAGCCCGCTGGTGATAAGCTCACGTCCGGACGCAGCATTCTGTGCTTCAGACGCAACTGCAATTCTCCCACTCGCAAGAACTGTAGTCATACTTGACGAAGGAGAGCTAGCCATTCTCAAGCCGGGCCACATTGAGGTGGTAAGAGTACTTGATGGTGAACCTGTGGCCAAAGAGCCCATCGAGATAACTTGGTCATACGAGGCAGCTCAAAAGGGCGGATACCCACATTTCATGCTGAAAGAGATACATGAACAGCCTCAAGCAGTTCGTGACGCATTGAGAACTGGACAGATATATCACGACCTCATGGCCGTGAATCTCGCGAAGGCGGAGAGAACCTTCCTAGTTGCTTGCGGCACCTCCTACCATGCCTGCATGGCCGCAAGTTACGCCTTCGCAAAACTGGCTAAGGTCTCCTGTCAGGTTGTGGTCGCGTCAGAGTTCGAGCAATTCAAGGAGATCATCAACTCCAATACCGTGGTTATCGGTGTGAGTCAATCAGGCGAAACCTCTGATACATTGAATGCAATTCGGGAAGCAAAGAGGAGAGGCGCAACGATCATGAGTATCACAAACGTCATGGGATCAACCATTACTACATTGTCCGACGTCTACATTGGGCAGAATTCAGGACCCGAAATCGGAGTTGCTGCAACAAAAACTTTCACTGCCCAAGTTGCAGTTTTGATGAAACTGGCAATTACTGTTGCATTAAGAAAACACGCAATAACTGATGAAGCTGCGAGGGGCCTCATGGACCAATTGGAAAAAGTTCCAGAAGTCATGAATGAAACCCTCGACAAAACTGATGAGGTTGTGAAGTCAATATCACTTCGACACTACGCAAAGCAAAGCTTTTGTTTTCTTGGAAGAGGTGTAAGCGTGCCTACAGCAATGGAAGGAAGATTGAAGCTTCTTGAACTCTCATATGTGCCCTCACTTGCCTACCCAGCTGCGGAAAGCAAGCACGGATTCATCGCCGTTGTTAGTTCGGGTTACCCAGTAATCTTCATTGCTCCAAAGGATGAAAGCCATCGGAAGATCATTGGGAACATTATGGAGATGAAGGCGCGAGAAGCATCTGTTATCTCCATAGCCGAAGAAAGCGATACGGAAATCGAGAAATTATCTGACGAGTTTGTCCCAATGCCGCAGACCGTTCCCGAATTGTTCTCACCAATTACGTATGTGGTTCCGCTGCAGTTTCTTGCGTACTACATAGCTACGTTGAATGGGCATGACGTTGATCATCCTAGAAACCTCGCGAAATCTGTTACAGTCGAATAAGAATATGGTCACCAAAATTTTTGGAGAGGTGAGCAATGTCAATCAAGGT
>CAZJUU010000040.1:0-10470 GCA_964549295.1 uncultured Candidatus Bathyarchaeia archaeon | reverse complement strand
CTGTGTTTAAAAACCTATCGTGCTTTCCTTTTCTTGCAACCACGTTGTTCTATCGCCTTGAGAAGACAGAGAAAGGCAGAACAGTTGCCCATACAGTCTCAATAAATGAAACGCGCAAGACCACATCGGTATTATTCAAAGACCATGTAACTAGTTCACAAGTTTTTGTTCCAGAAGCTCTCGATTCGCTCCAACAGCGAATCCATTTGATGAGTCTTTCACTTTCGTCTTGCAAGGGAGCTTTACAAGGAAAGTGGAGCCTTTGCTGACTTCGCTCTCCACGTTGATAGTGCCACCATGGGCCTTCACGATGCGCTCACTTACGGCCAACCCAAGTCCCATTCCCCTTGCTTTGGTCGTGCAGAGGGGAGTGAAGATTTTGTTCAACATTTCTCGGGGTATTCCCTCTCCTGTGTCTTGAATGCTGATAAGAACGGTTTCTACGGTTTTCGAGATTCTTATCGCGAGTTGGCCTCCACTGGGCATAGCTTGGATTGCGTTAGTAATCAGATTCGTCAAGACTCGCGTCATTAAGGCGGAGTCCACGCTAATCTTTGGGATGTCGCTGTCAATCTGCACGGAAACTCTGAGGTTCTCAGGAACTGTTACGGTGGAGAGACAGTCTTCAATTAGCATCTTTGGATCGGTTGCAACAAGTTTGGGCGTCAGAGGTCTGGCATAATCCTGAAGGTCGGAAACGATCTTGTTCATGTACTGTACGAGTCTTTCAAATTCACCAAACGTCTTCTCCAAATCAACTCTGATTGCTGTCTCATCATGCGATTGCGACCAGCGCGTCATCAATTTCTTGGCCAGATATAGCCGGCCAAGCATCGTCTGCAACGGGTTTCGAAGATCATGTCCCACCATCGCTGCTGTTTCTCCGATAACGGCCATTCGTTCAGATCTGCGTAGCATTTCTTCCATCCTCTTGTGTTCCGTGATGTCTGAGAACACGCCGTCGGTGTACAATTCACCGTCTTTTTCATAGGTCGTGCCCGTTCTGTCAGATACCCAAACAAAGTTTCCACCTTTTGCCGCAACTCGATATTGGATATCGAGTTTCTGATTTCTATTGAACAACGATTCGTATGCTTTCTTCACGTGTTCAACATCATCTGGGTGGACTTTGTCAAACCAGAAATCAAGGCCCTCCTTCTCGATCTCGCCTTGAGTGTATCCACAAATTGTCTCTATTTTCGGAGCGATGAATGCTATGTTCCCTCTTCGGTCAAATGTCCACGAAATGTCAGGGATGTTTTCAATGAGTCTACGATACTTCTTCTCGCTCTCACGCAGATTCTTCGTCTTCTCCACAACCAAATCTTCCAATCGCTCAGAGTAGTACCTGAGCTTTTCTTCCATACGCTTGTGTTCTGCGATGTCTATTACGCTTGCAACCATTTCCTCGTGAAGCCCATTCTTTCCACCTACCGTTGTTGCAGTAAGTCTCCCAAACACATGACTTCCATTCTTTCGAATAAATTCAAGATCAAGCCCCTCAGGTTGATTGACTATACCCACATTCTTTTCAACCAGAAAGGAAAAGAAGTTCTTTCCGAGCATTTCGCTTATGGTGTAACCCAGCATTCTGGCCATAGAAGGATTTACGAATTTTGTACGACCATCTTTGTCGAAGACCCAGATACCTTGCTTTAGCTTCTCAAAAATTGCGCGGTACTTCTTCTCATTCTCCCTTATTGTTCCTTGTTTCTTCAAGACACTTCTTGATACAGCTATGCCGAATAGCAAGAAGATCCCCAAGTAGAGAACAATATGGGTCAGCATCTGCTCAGGTTGAAAGGCAAGAGTAGGTACCCTATCGAATACGGAAGTGTCCAACACTACGTCGAATATCGACAAAGAGAAAACTGCGATGAACAGGGCACAAATCAATCCTCGATCCTTCAAAGGGCCCTATCCCCAATTGGTAGAACAAGTTGTTTGAAACGAATATGAAGGATCTTATTCAAGTCAATAGGGATTCACTAGTCGTCCCGTGCGTGGAGCTTCTGGAAATGCTCGTTCCATCCCCTCAAGTTTGATTCTCGCGTCTTCCACGTATTCCAAAAGGCTCCAATTATCTCTTCTGTGAAACTCGATGCCTAGTTTCCGGTAGAGACGCTCAGCAATGAACATTGATAGCAGCCTACTTGCTCTGCCCACCGAAATCTGCAATATCTCTCTTACTGCTTTAGCCCAATCCAAGGCGCTGACCGACTTAGTCGATTGATGTTTCTGAAGATATCCGAAAAGTATCGTCCTGGCAGGTTTGCCCATAGCCGTGAAGCTTTCATCAACAGCTTCATACAAAGCTTTGCCCAGTATGTCCATCATCATCCGTATCTCCCTCGCCTTTTGCGCTACGTAGTCTCGCTTCTATCCACTTGGCAACTTTTTCCTCATTGAGGCTTTTCGCTTCATCTTGTTCGTTCAGTTTCTCCCTCACAATCTCCAGTAGCTGGATCATATTGACGGGTTTCACAATGTAAGCGTCCGCGCCTAGGTTCAGAGATCTAATCGCGTTGTCCAGGCCAGGGTAACCTGTGATCATAACGTTGATGATATGTGGCATCCTGCCACGTATTCTGGCCAGCAGCTCTGTACCATCCATGTCCGGAAGCTTGATGTCAAGCAAAGCCAAGTCATAGAAATGGGCCTCAATCTTTTCTAAAGCTCCCTGAGCGCTATCCACCGTGTCGACGCAGTAACCTTCCTCATCAAAGACAAGCTTCAGAACTTCAAGTATAGAAGTATCGTCATCCACAAGTAAGACGTGTTTCTTCTTCATATCAGACATCCCTTCTCTTGTCCCACTGCAATTTTGCACCATTACGAGGATTAATCTACTGTGACCTACATATTGTGACGGGGGTGACATATTTAGGATTATTAGGCCGTCACCCCATAATTATACCCAAGCCACCACTCATTTCAGTTCGACGGACATCACTGCACGAATAAACGTATTGGCGATACTATTTCTGCTTCACCCAGTGACTTCATGTTCGTTTTCGAATTGCTCCAACATCACATGATATACGCAGCATACTCGATGCCATTGGCTGAGGCGACACCAGCCGTTTTGTCATATCATCAGTCATTGTGGTCGTGCGTCTCCTCTGAAAACGAACAATCGCATCTAAACTCGGGACTCACGATGCTTCGTAAGAGACTGCCCACCGTAATTGACACAGGAGAGAATTGTGAACCAATGGTCAGTTACTGGACATGACTCAGCACGCAATCACCAAATCCGTCCCAATCCCAACCAATGAAAACATAACACTATCGTGAGAGCTTTGTTCAGAGGTGTGGATGTTACTTGCCTGAGACGTCACGACCTTTGTTGCGTTGTTCTGCGCAACAAGATATATTTGAGGTAAAATGAACTAGGTTGAAGATTTGGTGCTAGGTGTCGACAGTTGTCTGAGGATACTAAGTATACGGTTGAGGTGAAGCAGGCTGAGAAGGCGTTGAAGGCTTCTAAGGAGAGTCTTCAATCCTTGAAGGGGGTTGTTGGAGGCAAACAGATAGCACGAATGAAGAAGGAAGCAGTTGATTGCCCGGTGATGAAGAAAACCATCTGTTTTGTTGAATGCTTCGCATGCCCGAACTTTCTAAGAAGGATGAAAGGAAACGTTCATTGTAAGGGCGACCCATTGCCATAGGATTTGTAGACAGTGTCCCCACAACACGGGAAAAATAGAAAAAATGGGTGAAGAAGCCAACAGGTTCTAAAGCGGTTACTGCACGACTTCTCCGGTAGCAAATCTATTTCCGACGCGAGTTACCTTCACCTTAACGTGATCGCCTGGTTTCGTGTTCGGAACGAATATTACGAAACCTTGAATGCGAGCGATTCCTTCGCCGCGCCTACTGGTCTCTTTTATGTCTACCTCGTAATCTTTGCCTTCTTCAACGGGTTTTTGGAATGGTCTGTCTCCGAAGCGTCTCCTTTCAAAACTCATACGTTTCACCTCGCACAGTTTGGAACAGCTAGCTACGGGAGAATACGATAGCGGCGTACTGAAAAACGGCTGCTAGCTCTTCCCCTACGTACCTAACTCTGGTTCTTAGGCTCATTCATCTGCCTGATATAAAGTTTGACAAGTCAATGTTTGGAGCTTCTGTTATGATGACCTAGTCTCCTGCTATGTTGAGATACAATCTTAAATAGCAATATCGGGTAGTTCAGCGAACCACAGCACTTGAGGATGATAACGTTGCTCATTGAATTCATTCTGGCTGCGTCTATCTCAGCGCTGTTAGTATCAGCGTTCCTTGTCAGGTGGGTGATGAAGCAAGATTCTGGAACAGAAAGAATGAAAGAAATTGCAGGTGCAATTCGTTCAGGAGCCGAAGCGTATCTTGCTCGCCAGTACAAGACTATCAGCGTTATCGCGATAGTCTTTGCTGTAATCTTGGGTCTAGGAATCAGGGATCCAAACAATCCATATCTGGGCGTCGAAACGGCCTCGGGATTTCTCTTAGGAGCTATCTGTTCAAATCTTGCAGGTTATATTGGCATGTATATTTCTGTTCGATGCAATGTGCGAACCGCTCAAGCCACTCTTCACGGACTTGATAAGGCGCTCAAGATATCGTTTCGCGGGGGTACCGTCTTCGGCCTCTCTGTCGTCTCAATGAGCCTACTTGGAATCACAATTCTCTTCATATTCTTGAGAGATCCAGTCTTGATAGTTGGCTTTGGATTTGGAGCCAGCTTCGCAGCTCTTTTCGCGCAACTCGGCGGCGGAATATACACAAAAGCCGCTGACATGAGCGCAGACCTGGTAGGAAAGGTTGAGGCAGGAATTCCCGAGGATGACCCACGCAATCCAGCAGTTGTTGCGGACTTGGTCGGAGACAATGTTGGAGACATCGCCGGGAGAGGAGCAGACCTCTTTGAATCCATAACTGGCGAGAACATAGGTGCAATGATACTTGGGTTGGCACCTGCCGTGTATGCAGTTTTCGGCCTTAATGGATTACTCTTTCCATTGGTCGCCCGTGCATTCGGACTAATAGCAACAATCATAGGCATGTTGTTTGTCTTCGCAAGAAAGAACGATGACCCCTTCATGGCATTAGTACGCGCATTGGTGGTCACGGCACTGATAGCAATCGGAGCGTTTTATTTCATCACGGTAGAACTGCTCCATGGAGCCTTCAACATGTTCCTTGCATCCGTGGTGGGAATAGTGGCCGCAGTCCTAATCGCTCTTATCACTGACTACTACACTTCGTACCGTAGAAAACCTGTCCAAGCCATCGCTCACTCTTCAGAGAGCGGCCCTGCTCCAGGCATAGCTACAGGACTTTCTGTGGGAATGGAGTCTTCTGGCTTTTTCATCGTTGTGATAGGAGCCGCAATTCTTGTAGCCTTCGCTCTCGGAGGGGGAGTCGAAGCTCTGACCGGACATGGGTCACCAGAACAAATTCAAATGGGGATCTATGGAACTGCCATAGCAACCATGGGTATGCTTTCAGTGACGCCGATGATTCTCGCCATGGATGGTTTCGGACCAATCACGGATAATGCGGGTGGAATCGTGGAGATGTCCGGAGTCGCTGAAGAAGCAAGACAAGTGTCCGACCGCATGGATTCGGCTGGAAACACGACAAAGGCTCTCACGAAAGGTTATGGAGTAGCCTCGGCTGCACTTTCAGCATTCCTGTTGTTCTCGGCGTTCCTTGAAGTGGCACACCTGAAAGGGGTAGACCTAGCCAAACCAGGAGTATTTGTCGGGGGACTGGTTGGAGCAATGCTCATTTTCGTGTTCAGTTCACTCGCCATTCGAGCTGTTGGAAAAACGTCAGCGGAGATGATAAAGGAAGTCAGAAGGCAATTCAAGGAGATACCAGGATTGATGGAAGGAAAAACGAAGCCCGACTATTCACGATGCGTTGACATAAGCACCAGAGCTGCCTTGAGGCATATGATCGCACCAAGCCTACTCATCGTCATCGCACCTATCCTGCTCGGAATCGTTCTGGGATCAGAAGCCGTTGGCGCATTACTAATGATTGGAACAGTTGCTGGAATACTTATGGCGTTATTCATGAACAACGGCGGTGCAGCTCTTGACAATGCAAAGAAGTATATCGAAGCGGGAAACCTCGGCGGCAAGAACTCGGCAGCACACGCGTCAGCAGTCATAGGCGATACCCTTGGAGACCCCCTGAAAGACACTGCCGGACCTTCTCTCCATGTCGTAGTGAAACTCCTGAACACAATAACGCTCTCGTTTGCCTCAGTCTTTCTACTCTATGCATTGATCGTCTAGAACACCTGGGAAATACAATGTGTTGAAACGTTATATGTCGATTCCATCCTAGCGTAGCACGTCAAAGCGTCGCAGCAGAGATTGTAGATCCTTGGAGAGTTCAAGTAATGTGCCGTGTCTATGAGATTGAGAAGATCATTGGGAGAGAAGTTCTCGATTCAAGGGGGAACCCAACCGTGGAGGCCGACGTCTGCGTCAAGGGAGGATATCACGGAAGAGCTGCTGTTCCTTCAGGAGCCTCCACTGGTGTGCATGAAGCACTTGAACTCAGAGACAGTGATCCTGCAAGGTATGGGGGCAAGGGTGTTCTAAAGGCCGTTGAGAATATCAACAGTGAGGTAGCCAAGGCGCTTGTCGGTCTCAACTGCACAGATCAAGAACTCATTGACAAGACGATGCTCAACTTGGACGGAACAGAGAACAAGGCCAGATTGGGCGCCAACGCCATTCTGGCCGTTTCTATCGCATCCGCAAAGGCAGCTTCAAATGCGTTGGGCATGCCTCTCTACCGCCACTTGGAAAGAACGAAGGAAAAGCGACTTCCAGTTCCGATGATGAACGTGATTAATGGCGGAAAACACGCCGGCAACGAGTTGAGCGTCCAAGAGTTCATGATTCTTCCCGTTCGCACGGAATCATTCAAAGAAGCCATCAGAATGGGAACGGAAACGTATCATCAACTGAAGGGGATACTCAAGAAGAAGTACAGCGCTTCTGCCGTAAATGTTGGAGACGAAGGTGGCTATGCACCTCCAATGAAGAATACGAGTGAGGCATTGGAAGCGCTCACGAGATCAATAGAGGCGGCGGGATACAAACCTGGAATAGATATTTTCTTGGGATTGGACGCAGCTTCAAGTAGTTTCTATGATCCGGACACGGGAAAATACGGAATCGATGGCAAGGTATTGGCATGCGAAGAGATAATCGGGTACTACAAGGATCTGTGTGCCAAGTACGGTATTCTCTCGATTGAAGATCCGCTTTCCGAAGATGATTTCGAAGGATTCGCGAAGACTACCCGGCGACTTTCCGGAGTGCAGATAGTTGGCGACGACCTATTCGTTACAAACGTCAAACGACTTTCCAAAGGGATCTCGATGGGTGCGGGAAACGCCTTGCTTCTCAAAGTGAATCAGATTGGGACATTATCTGAAGCCGTGGCGGCCGCTAGACTGGCATTTGAGAATGAGTATCGTGTAATTGTAAGCCATCGCTCAGGTGAGACCGAAGATCCTGCGATTGCAGATATCTCAGTTGGGCTTGGAGCTCAGATGATAAAGACTGGAGCTCCAGCACGAGGGGAAAGAACTGCGAAGTACAACCAGTTATTAAGAATAGAAGAAGAGTTAGGTCTCGCGGCTGAATACTGGGGGAAGAACCTACTTAGATCCTAGAACTGTCCGTCTCGCGGAGATTAGTTGATCTCATTCATATCCGCTGAATCAAGGATGTTTTGCAGCGATATGCGTCGCTTGTGGAGTGGATGAATTTGAAAGTCGTACACCATGATCGGCATCGAGGAATTACTACTTGTTCAACCTGGAGATGATAGCGGAGAGTTGGTCGCCAATTCGATGGCAAAGAGTGGCATCTCTCTCAAGGACGGGGACATACTTGCAACATCACAGAAGATAGCGTCAAAGGCTGAGGCAGATTTTCACCTAGATCAAGTTACGCCCTCGAAACGCACAGAAGAATTGGCGAAACTAACACAGAAAGATCCACGTCTTCTCGAACATGTTCTCAAAGAATTGAGAAGAGTCTTGGGCATAGCTGAACGAGCTCTCGTCGTGGAGACTCATGCAGGTCTTGTCTGTATCAACGCGGGAATAGACAAGCCCAACGTAGCAGGCAAAGACAACTATTCGCTTCTGCCAAAGGACCTGGACGAATCTGCTCAGCAAATAACGTCTAAACTACGTGAACTGACTGGCAAGAGCGTTGATGTAATAATATGCGACACATATAGGAGACCTTTGAGAAATGGAATAGCTGAGTTCGCGAGATGAATAACCGACGTAAAGCCTTTCAAGGACCATAATGGAACATGTGATCTCTTCGGAAATGAACTGAGATTCAAACTAGTTGCAGTATCAGGCGAAATAACAGCTGCTGCAGAATTGGTGATGGGTCAAAGCGCTAAAGCTACTCCCGTCGCAATAGTCCGGGGGCTAACCGGGATAGAGTTGAATAATGATCCCAAATCAGAGGATTTAGTCATGTCCACATCAAGGGACCTCTATCGAGGCTCAATCCACTAAGCTATTCATCTGATGTTGAGAGGATATTGCACGCTTAGAATGCGTACAGAAAATATTGTGGACTGGACCGGAAAACCATAATCACTGTCGGCGACTAGAAGGCTGGTGCTTGAGCATGACTCCGTGTCTCAATCAGTTTCCTAACGTCTTCGGGAATATTCGGCTCGTACGCCACCCTAATCACCCAGCGGAAAACATCCCTCTCAGTGACCATTCCAACCAGTTTCTCGCCTTCCACGACCGGAAGCCTTCGTATATCCTTCCTCAGCATCTGTTCCACAGCCTCCCAAACTTGTGCTGATGGCGACATCGTAACGAGAGGCTTGGACATTATCTTCCCAGCCACCATGCCCAAGACCTTCTGACCCTTCGCAGTTCGTGTCGAGATGTCCCGCTCCGTCAGGATTCCAACAGGTTTCCCATTCTCCCTCACAACTATGCTTCCGATCTTGTTCCTAACCATCGTACGAAGAGCTTTGGCCACCTTCTCAGTTGATTTAACAGATACAATTTTGGTCGACATTATGGCCGAGACGATCTCACTATGTGGAGCAGTAGCCAAACCCATATTCACCGTTGTCTATTGTTGGTCTTTATTATCTAAAAGGCTTTTCATCAAAACACTCAATTATGCCGATAATTGATAGGCACGGACTTGGAACTACTCTTAAGCTTAATACCGAATCCTTCCACCTGTAGTGTCGGCGTACCACATTGCAGATTGGAGTTCTTACGAGAAAAGAGGACTCCTGGTGTGGAAAGAGGTTGAGGAAAGCCTTCGAAGATAGACACCAAGGAGTCAGTTTCTTTGGCTTCCAGGACTTGGTTGCAAGGATTGGACAGACACCAATTGTGTCTCGCGGGAATACGAATCTGCTGTCAGACCTGTCAGCTGTCCTTGTAAGACCGATTGGAAGGGGCTCACTAGACGAAATAATATTCCAGCTTGATCTCCTTTACACATTGTTCCAGCAGGGTGTACCCATAGTCAACGCACCGGCATCTATCGAAAAGGCGGTGGACAAGTATCGAACCCTTGAACTGTTGTGTCTAGCTGGAATTTCTGTTCCGAAAACCGTAGTCACAGAGAGTGTACGCGAGGCACTGGAGGCATTCAAGGAGTTTGGAGGAGAAGCCATCATTAAGCCTGTGTTCGGTTCACGCGGAATAGGTGCTGCTAGAATATCTGATATCGATATCGCTGAAAGAATTTTCCGTACACTCAGGTTCTACAAACACGTGATCTACGTTCAAGAGTTCATTCCCCATGGAAACAGCGACATACGAGCATTCGTGATTGAAGACGAAGTTGTCGCGGCTATGAGAAGGAATGCAAAGTCATGGAAAACAAATGTGAGCCAAGGGGCGACGCCCACGAGTCTTGATCCATCTGAAGAGTTGAGAGGGATGGTCGTTGATGCGGCGAAGGCGATAGGATGTGACATCGCTGGTGTGGATGTGATGGAAAGCGATCAAGGCTACATGATCAACGAGATAAACTCGCAACCTGGATGGAGGGGTCTGCAGTCAACAACGACTATCGACATAGCTGGCAAGATCGTTGACTATATGATCTCTAGAGCGCGATAATCAGATAGTAACAACTCAACATGATCTTGATCTTGGATCAAGCATTTGTGCTAGACATCCTCTAAATGTGGAAATCCAGCTCCAGCTGCTTGGCAAGATCTCTCAAGCTCTCCCATACTTTGATGTACATTGGAATACCCGTTTTTCGGTATTCTGCCTCCAACTCCCATTCCTTTTCACCGTGAATGTAGATTCTGTTCTGGCCCTTCGCCTTACTCGAATCTTTGATTGTTCTGATCATTAAGTCCATTCGCTCTTTGAACTCTTCTAGGGGTGTGAAGGCATTGATGTCGATGACGCCGAGAAACTGTCCTATGTTGGAGGGT
>CAZJUU010000039.1:0-10723 GCA_964549295.1 uncultured Candidatus Bathyarchaeia archaeon | reverse complement strand
CTTGCCACAAGCCATGAGCAGAATCTCGTCACAGTATTTGGCCGCGAGGTTGAAGTCATGAAAGACCGAAACTACCGCCAGCTCCTTTTCAACGCAGAGTTTCCTCACGAGTTCCATTATCTCGATCTGACTAGCTATGTCTAAGTGTAGAGTTGGTTCATCGAGCAACAACACTTTGGGCTGCTGGGTTATTGCCCGCGCAATTGTGATCTTCTGCCTTTCTCCTCCACTAAGCTCTGAAGCAGGTCTATTGGCCAGATGCCATGTGCCAGTCAGTTCCATGGCTTCTTTCGCAATAGCCAAATCCATCTCACTTTCAGATTCAAGACGTTTCAGAAACGGGTTTCGACCCATTAATACAATCTCCAAGGCAGTAAAGTTTGGAATCGATGGAGACGTCTGCGGTACCACTGCCATCTCCCTAGCGACTTCTTTCTCACTCATTCCGTAGATGTCTCTTCCGTCTAGAAGCACGACCCCCATACTGGGTTTGAGAACTTTGCTCATTGCTCGCAGCAACGTGGTTTTTCCGGCGCCGTTAGGTCCTAGAATTCCAAGCATGTCGCCAGAATCGATGGAGAGATCAATGTCCTTCAAGACGATGTTAGATCCATAGCGACATTCAACGCCGCCGATCACGAGTCGACCTGGCATGCCTGTTCACACCTACATTTCATAGGCGCCTTTTCTTTTCTTGAGCAGATAGATGAAGAAAGGTCCACCTGATAAAGCGGTTACAATTCCGACTGGTAGGTCGACTGGAGCTAGGACCATTCTGCCAAGTGTGTCGCATAACATGATGAACATTGCACCGACCAGCATCGATGACGGAATCAAAATCCTATGATCGGGTCCAACAATCAATCGGGTAACATGCGGGATGATGAGACCAACGAACCCTATAATACCGCTGATCGACACAGCCGCAGCCGTGGCTAACGACCCTGCCACTATCAGAACCTTCTTTGTCTTCTCCGTCGCCACACCCAGATGCCGAGCCTCATCCTCACCCAACTGCAGTATGTTCAGGTCTCTCGCGTAGACGTAGATTATGACGATGCCGACTGACACGAGGATTCCAACGATCCAGAGCTCTTTCAATTCAACATAGGAAAATCCTCCCATCAACCAAAAAACAAGTGTATGCAGTTCCCATCCTGCAAAGACTTCAAGCAGAGCAACAAGGGCGGATAGGAAGATGCTGAAAGCGATTCCCGAGAGCAATAGAGTTGTTACGGGAACTCTCGGTCCGACCCTTGCAACATTGTACACGACGAGAATAGTGAGCAGTGCGCCTATGAAAGCCAGCAGAGGGATGTCAGCGATTCCGGGTATATTGAAGCTTGTTCCAAGCACGATGGCAAGTGCCGCTCCAAGCGCCGCGCCAGAGGATACTCCAATCACATATGGATCTGCCATCGAGTTTCTGAATATGCCTTGAAACGCAACGCCGGCTGTGGAGAGAGATGCGCCCACGATGGCTCCAGCCAAAACCCTAGGGAGACGAATCTGAAGAAGTATCAACACAGCAGGTTCAGATGGCTGCTGAGATGCTGTTAGCAGGTTAAGTAGAATTCTTGCAACTTTTTCCGCAGAAATGTGGCTTGGACCGATAGATAGTGAGACTATGAAGACAATTATCGAAGCCACTAGTAGAGCAAGCAACAGTGATCTTCTTCGCAGATACGTGAGGGCCTTACTCTCGCTCTTTGTCAATCTGATTCACGATGTCTGGTTCTGAGACGAATCACTATCATGACTGCCACCACTATAATAGCCACCGCAACCAGTAAAGGCATGTAGTTGAACTGAGAAGACGAAGGCTGAGTAGGGCTACTTACGGTCGAGTAATAATAGTTGGCAGTCAGCACCGAATCACTACTCACGTAGATTGATACCTGCAGGTTCTTCTCAGATGTGGCTCCCGTCCAACCCAAAAACTCCAACAGGTTAGGACCGTTCTGGACTGTATGGTTCAGGATTCGAACAGTATGCTGGCCACTCTTGACGAGAAGTGAAATTGAGCCACTCCTATCGGTCTGTAAAGGGACTCCATCGACATCGAATGCAACTCCAGATCTTGCTGGAGATGTTGAAATGATTAGGCTATGAAGACCTGTCTCTGCGAACAACTCAGGATGAATCAGTGAAGTCAGCGTTTCAAGTCCATCTACAATTCTTGGTCCATGTCTGTATACAATATTCTCGTCAATTGTGTAGATTCTGTTATCTCTTACCGCGTCTATGGAACCCCAACCTGATCGCTCGCTAATCTTGGTCCTGACTTCTTCCTCGTCGCCCATGTACCCTTTGGCAACAATGATTATCTGTGGATCTGCATCAATTACTGACTCAGAATTCACCACTGGATAGGGAGCTTTTGAACTGGCGAAGATGTTAGCTCCTCCTGCCAAAGTAATCAAGTCGTTCAGATACGTTCCTTGCCCAACACTCATCAATGGATCGTACCAGACTTCATAGTAGACACGTGGTGTCTCAGCTACTTTCCGAGTCTTGCCAACAATCATATCGATACGCGTTGACATACTCTCAGCAAGCCTTTCAGCCGCCTCAGATCTACCCACCATACGACCGACAAGCCTAACATTCTCAACAATATCATCAATCGTCTCTGGAGCCATACCGAACACAGTCAACCCTTTGTCCTCAAGACTCGACACAATCCCAATCTGCAAATCACTAGACGCAAGAACCAGATCCGGTTGAAGCGAAACAATGACCTCAACATTTGGATCCGTAAAGCCACCAACCACACTAAGGCTCCCATCTGCAACGCGGGCTAGAACCTCAGGGGGATAATCACAGTATCTAGTAACCCCCACAACCTTCGACCCTGCATCGATCGCCCAGAGTATCTCAGTATTGCTCGGAGAAAGTGAAACAATCCTTTCAGGAATGCGGGCAATTGTAACATTCCTGCCAAAGCCATCAACGAGATGCAAGGGAAAGTCTTCTGCGGCGTGGACCTGCATGGCCCACTGAGACAGGGCCACGGCAATCAAAGAGTTCATAATCAAAACAGTCAGCAAAAATAAGCATGCAGATCGTGTTAGATGCGCCATGGTTGGTCTATCCATCCTAAGCCCTATATTCCGGTCACAGTCCTACATATATGGCTGACGAAAAGCACAGACAACAGGTACCGCAGAATCAACAGCCAACCGATTGAACCATGATAACAAAGGAGACCCGCCGATTTGAACAGAATCACGCACGAGAGACTTCACCATGCGTTCATAAGAGGGCGGACTCTAGGGCCGTACCCTATCTGCAAGTACTATCCATGTCACTTTCCCAGCCAAGACTGCACATGGTGCTTTTGTCCTTTCTACCCCTGTCACGACTCAGA
Organism: uncultured Candidatus Bathyarchaeia archaeon; assembly: GCA_964549295.1. Classification (GTDB taxonomy): domain Archaea; phylum Thermoproteota; class Bathyarchaeia; order 40CM-2-53-6; family CAVXDP01; genus CAVXDP01. The sequence continues at coordinate 7,353 of CAZJUU010000039.1, read as the reverse complement.
CACCTCTGGAAAACTGATCAGGAGAGAGGATGGAAAAGGAGTTGTATGGAGCTGCATGAACTGTGCCTGGATACATAGACGTGACGTAGCTGACAAGGTGCTTTCCACCCTGAAGAAAGAACCGAGAATTGGACAATTAAGACTTCTGCATTGGAGACGAGAGGTTCTCAGAGGACGTTGAATGGTCTTGGCAAAGGCGCTGATGATCCAAGGAACCTCTTCTCATTCTGGAAAGAGCATTCTCGTGGCCGCGCTTTGCAGGATCTTTTCAGATAGGGGAGTCAAGGTTGCGCCTTTCAAATCCCAGAATATGTCCCTCAACTCTTATGTCACCGATGCGGGTGAGGAGGTGGCAAGGGCCCAGGCGTTTCAGGCGTTCGCCGCTAGAGTACCCCTTACAGCCGACATGAATCCCATACTCTTGAAGCCGAAAGGGGATATGAAAAGCCAAATAGTATTTCATGGAAAACCTTTTTCTGATGTTTCAGCGAGGGATTACTGGCGGGATTTTGCATCAGTAATCGGACTTCAAGGCGTCAAAGAATCTTTCGAGAGACTATCAAGAAAATATGAATTGATAATCATAGAAGGAGCTGGAAGCCCGGCAGAGGTCAACCTCTACGACTTTGACATAGCAAATATGAGGGTGGCTGATTTCTCAGATGCGCCAGTTCTACTAGTGGCTGATATCGATCGAGGTGGAGCCTTCGCAAGCATTGTAGGGACAATGGCTCTGCTGAAACCAGAGCATAGGGCACGAGTGCACGGGTTCATTCTGAACAAGTTCCGTGGTGAAATAGAGTTACTCAAGTCTGCATTCGATTCCATCAGGAATATGACAGGAGTGCCAATTGTTGGAGTTCTGCCCTACATAATTGATCTAAGACTTCCCGACGAAGATTCTGTCTCGCTTGAGAACATTAAAGCTTCCAAAACCCGACCGGTGAGGATATCGGTGATCCGTTTTCCTAGAATCTCCAACTTCACAGATTTTGAACCCCTGCAAACGCATCCATTGGTGGACCTCGTCTACACAAGTTCGGAGGAAGACTTGGTCGGCTCAGACATGGTAATTCTGCCTGGAACCAAGAACACGATAGGCGACCTCAAATGGCTGCGAGATCTCGGTATGGACGCGGTCATCCAACATCTTTGCACTCAAGGCATTCCTATCGTGGGTATCTGCGGCGGATATCAAATGCTGGGAAAGACCATCTTTGATGACGAGGGGATTGAATCTGAATCCGCCAGCCGAGTAAACGGACTCAACCTACTCGACACTGAAACTTACTTCGAAAGCTATCAGAAAGTGACAGAACTCGTATCAGCAGTCCCTGTAGGTTCGGGACCGATCCTAGATAACGCCCGAACTGACGAACTATCAGGGTACGAGATCCACATGGGGAAGACGAGACTCGGATCGAAGGCCAAACCAGCCTTTAGGATAGTCAGAAGACGGGGGATGACGGTTTCAGATTTGGATGGAGCCGTTGATGAAACTGGACTTGTGTTCGGAACTTATCTTCACGGCCTTTTCGACAAATCAACTCTGAGAGAAAGTATTGTTCACTATCTAGCATCCGCGAAAGGATTGAGGACGGAACAGAGACGGACCTCCGTTGAAAGCGAATGGGAGGCGAATCTAGAACGAATTGTTAATGCTTTCGAGAAGAACATGGACGTGGATTGGATCGTCAATCTGACCGGGTTGAACAGAACTCGATGATATCGTTCATGGTTGTCCTTCCAAACCTACTCGTGTTGGCTTTGGCGCTGCTCCTAGACTTCACTTTTGGAGAACCTCCGGAGAAGCTTCATCCAACTGTATGGATGGGACGGTTTGCCTTCGCGCTCAAACCGCTGTTCAGAAGTGAGAGCCTATCGAGATCTCGAATAGGCGGAGTAGCGCTCTGGTTCATCTGCATGATGACCTTCACGGTTCCAACATTCGCGTTCATAACGCTCGTCACCAAATATCTTGGAGTTGCTGGATACATCGTGGTGTCTGCGGTAATTCTCAAGACGACTTTCACCATGAAGTCTTGGGACGCCCATATAATTCCCGTATCAAGAGCTCTTGAATCGAAGAAGACAGATGAAGCTAGGATACTTGCCCAGAAGACTGTTAGAAGAGATCTCTCGAAGGCGGATGAACAACATGTAATCTCCGCTAGTGTTGAAACGATTGCTGAAGGAATTGTTGACGGATATGCTTCACCAATCTTCTTCTTCGCTCTATTCGCAAGCCCGGGGGCTATAGCCTATCGCATGATCAATACGCTCGATTCAACAGTTGGTTACAGAGACAGAGAGCACATTGATCTTGGCTGGTTTTCGGCAAAGATGGACACGATTGCTAACTATCTCCCAGCGCGTATCACTGGGTACTTGATCTTGCTGGCATCGGCTTTGCTCGGTGAAAACTGGAAACGAGCCAACAACATCTTTGTGAGGTATAGAAATACGATCGAGAGCTTGAACGCTGGATGGCCTATGTCAGCGATGGCAGGCGTTTTAGGAGTCAGACTTGAGAAGACTGAACACTATGCGCTTGGCGAGCCATACGAGAATCTGACAGTCAATCATATCCACAGAGCGTTGAACATTATGAAAGCAACATGTATGATCTTCGTGGTGTTGATAGCTGTGCCACTGATTCTAGGAACCCAACTAATTCAGAAACTCATAATGACGACTTGATCGAATATGAGAATCGGAATAAGAGGAATTAGTCTGAAACCCTGTGGCGAGACGATCGTTATCAGCTCTCGAAGAGAACTCCGCATACTGAGCTCTGCCTCGCTTAACGGAGGACTGACACAATCTAAGACCATCATTAACCATCATGTTCCAAAGGACTTCCATACACTCACTCCAGAACGCTATCTACGACGGCTTCTCAGAAAGAAGCGTTTAGATCCGAACGCTGTCGGACTGATGACCGCGGCGGACATGCGTAACATCTCGATAGTCAAAGGGAATCAATCTGGAATACCGTTCTGTGTGGCAATGACGGCTGGGACTTCGAACGCAATGGCCGCTGGAGATGACCCCCCGCATTTCCGCGATAGAATTGGAACGATAAACACGATCGTCTTGTTGGATGCAAATCCAACTGATGCATGTCTCGTCGAGATGGTGAAGGTTGTCACTGAGGCCAAGGCTGTAGCTCTCAGACAACTTGACATACTCAGCCATGCCTCAAGACAACTTGCAACAGGCACATCGACAGACACTGTCACAGTAGCCGCAACCGGTCGCGGTAAGCCTTTGATGTTCGCTGGAACAGCCACGCCCCTGGGCTCTGCAGTTAGCAAGAGCGTCACATGCGCACTGAAAGACGCCATAACAAGACAGGATGGAATCAAGGCGGGCAGACCACTTGCAGAGAAGCTGAAAGAGAGAGGAATCACGTTAGATAGGTTGATGGAAGAGGTGGCTAGAGGACTGCCCACGAAATCAAGAAAACTACTGGTCCGATCAAGAGCCTCACTCCGAAGAGCTCTTGAGAGCAGGGATATAGCATCTGTTATTCTTGCATCTCTGAAGATGTTTGAAGACAATCCTTTGACTGCGAATTCGACACTTTTGGCCAAGGGAACAGGATCAAGTTTGGCATTTCTGGTTGGAGGAGAATCTGGAAGAATACGCTTTCAGAAAACATGTCCCTCTGAAAAGCGACCACTTATTGATTTTCTCTTGAAGGGAATATCGTCTGGAGTAGTTGCGAATGCTGTCAGCGAATTTCGGTCCAAAGACTAGTTGGTGAGAATTCTGGGCATACTTTCGAGTCTTCGAAGCCTGATCGCCTTTCTCACTATCATTCCGGTTGGGAAAGTGACAGGGAACTTTGAATTTGGAAGCCTATGGTTTCTGTCACCGCTTGTCGGCGTTTTCTTGGGACTCATTGTAGGTGCTGTTACTTGGGCGATATCTGAGGTCTTGCCAAGCTTAGCCGTCGGCCCGTTCGCCATCGGGTTGGCCATCCTCATGTCGGGTGCTCATCACCTAGATGGTTTGCTCGACTTTGGCGACGCCCTAATGGTCCACGGCTCACCTACAAAGAAGCTTGAGGTAATGCATGACAAATCGCTCGGCGCGGGCGGCTTCGCTCTGGGGCTTTTCGTGCCAATTCTGGCGATGGCGTCGCTGGTTCCACTTGTTCCAGACGTTATTCTCCAAGCTATCATTGCATCCGAGATGTGTGCGAAGCTGGCGATGGTTGTAGCGTCGAGATTTGGAAAGTCAGCTCATCAAGGAACGGGTTCAATTGTTGTTAGTGTGATGCATGCCAGGAATGGAAGCGTTAGGTTGCTGATCGCATGTATCATATCGCTGACGATTGCTTTTGCTCTACTAAACTACGCTGGTCTTGCGATGGTTTTGTCTTCGATTGTCACAGCACTTGTGATGACGGTGATTGCAGACAAGCAATTCAACGGTATGACCGGCGACGTATTCGGAGCGATTAACGAAATCTCCAGAACGACTTGTCTCCTGACCCTCTTGGCGGTGATCAAATGACAGTTACGGGACTCGTTATGGCGGGTGGAAAAGGAACTCGAATTGTCGCTGACTTGGAGAAGCCACTGCTTGAGATCAACGGAAAACCCATGATCCTCTACGTCATTGATGCCCTTCGAGGTTCGAAAGAGATTGAGGACGTAGTCGTAGCAACCAGCAAACACACTCCGAAGACTGGTGAGAATCTCAGGTCGCTTGGAGTCAACGTTATTGAAACGCCAGGAATAGGCTACATTGAGGATACTCAAACAGTCGTGAAGTCACTTAGATTGGGGAAAACCTTAGTGATTTCAGCTGACATTCCACTAGTGACTAGCGACTTCATTGATGAAGTTGTCCATCGATATGAAGTGTCAGGAAAGCCAGCGCTAGCAGTAACCTGCCCAGAATCATTCAAGAAGGGAGTTAATTCAGTCGGCGAACCGTTGAAACGCGAAAACACGCGATTAGCGCCCGTGGGTGTAAATGTACTCGATGGAAAGAGAATTGACGAGAAAGAACTAGACGAAGAAGTGATGGTGACGGAGAGACTAGAAGTAGCGTTGAATGTGAACACGTTTGAGGATCTCGAATTAGTGAGATCATTCGTAGGTGAAGCTGAGTCTAATAGGAGAAGATAGCTTGGAAGGTGTGACACTATTTCACGAAAAGGAAAAAGCGAAGAAATTTCTTGACAGGATTGAAGGTAAGAAACCTCTATTCGTATGCGTAGTCGCCACAACCGAAACTGCAAAAATTCCGGGTCTTTCAGCAGCAGGCGCCAACCCTGCAATAACCGACTTCACACCCCCAGCTGACGTCGAACTTCTCCTCCTCGGAAAGTGCAAATGCATATCAGGCGTCCCCGTAACGCCGGACGGCATACCAACCCCTGCCTTGATCACCATGTCGGCGCTACACCTCGCAAAGACACCGATACTCATCGTCAATGCTGGATTGAAGGTCAGACCGATGGTTCCTTTCGTTGACCTAAGCGGTTCCCCGGGAAGAGACATTAGGACTGGAAAAGCAGTTGAGAACGTTGATGAACTCTTCCATAACGCTCAGATTCTCGGTGAACACTTGGCTGGCACGTGCGATTACCTAGTGATAGGCGAAAGCATTCCAGGCGGAACAACAACCGCACTCGGAGTTCTTCTAGCCATGGGGTTTAGTGCCAAAGGAAAGGTAAGCAGTAGTATGCCTGCAAATCCACATACCCTGAAACTGGAGACCGTTGAAGCTGGATTGAGAGCTGCTCAGATCAGGCCTGGAGATCTTAAGGAACAACCGCTGAAAGCTATAGAATACTTTGGAGATCCGATGATCGCTGCCACCGCAGGAATAACGCTCGGAGCATCGGACAAAGCTCCTGTCGTAATGGCTGGTGGCACACAAATGACATCTGTCCTAGCGACTCTCGCGACACTCAACAAAGAAACATTGAGCAAGGTGGCAATCGGAACTACTAGATGGATAACTGGAGATTCAAAATCAGATCTCAGAGGCATAGTCTCCGAAATCGCGAGTGTTCCAATTCTCGCGGCCAACTTAGACTTTGCATCTTCGAAACATGCTGGACTGAGAGCCTACGAAACAGGTGTTGCCAAAGAAGGAGTGGGCGCTGGAGGATCCGCCATCTCAGCGATAGCCAAGAGTCACGGAGAAATAACGATGAACCGCCTCATAGCAGAAATAGAGACAAATTACGAGAAGTTAATTGGAGCGCGCTAGAGCGGCGCAACAACGCATGGATCTGTCAATGCAATGGTCCTTTTCTAGTTACGTAGACGGTCTTTCCCTCTACGTGGACTCTGAGACTGTACTTTGCGACCTCAGTTTGCTCGATCCTGTTCGACCTCAATCGGAATGCGCGTGCTAGGTTTGCTGCATCTTTTTCCGACTTGCAGCGTACCTTGAACCCGTGCATCACGCCTCTGGAAACCAACGCTAGTTTTCGCTGTCGTTGCCCATATGCCACATGTCTGTCGAAAGTCCCTGGCCTATACTCTTTCAACCTGAATGATCTTCGAAGTCCTCTATGTTTTCGACGAATGGCGTGCAATGTTGTAATTAGACCCCTATTCGAATCCTCATTCCATTGATTCTGAAGATGAATGTTTTTGTATTGGCCATATGTTACTTGGCGACCAACACGCGTGAACACGCGATTCAATGAAGCCTAGGTAGTGCAGAACATGCAGAGTTCTCCCCGCAGGCTTGCAGACTATCATATCCATTCCAACATCTCGCTCGATGGAGAATCCTCGATTGATGAAATGTGCCACCATGCTGTTGATCTGGGAATTGCTGAAATAGGTTTCTCTGAACATGTTGAATTCCAACCTGAAGACCCAGGATACGGCTTCTTCAACTATGAAAGATACAGCCAGCTCGTAGACCATGCGCGGGTTAAGTACGAAGGAAAACTGACAATTAGAAAAGGAGTAGAAGTCGACTACCACCCTGAGTACGAAATGCAGACTCGGAAGTGGCTTGGGTCAAAGGCCTTTGACTACGTCATGGGTTCGATTCACTATATCGACGATATCGCCTTTGACCTACGGGGAGATCTAAGTATGCCACCTCATGTGGCGACCCCGAAGTATTTCACAAAGACTAAACAGGCTGTTGAGAGCGGGCTCTTTGACGTGATCGCTCACTTCGACCTCATTCGAGACTACTTGCCACAAGGCCACGGTACACTCACGCAAGCTTCTGAGCTGATAGATGCCGCGTTTGAACTAATGGTGAAAAGGAATGTTTACCTAGAAATCAATTCCAGGAGGAAGACTGACGCGGAACCTTATCCTTCACAGGAACTCATTTTGAGGTACATGGCAAAAGGCG
>CAZJUU010000038.1:0-10733 GCA_964549295.1 uncultured Candidatus Bathyarchaeia archaeon | reverse complement strand
GACACCTTGGCTATCAACGTGTAGTCATAGACGTCCCCTATCATCTTGAACGCTAGTCTGTTATCTAGGTTCGTCTTGGCAACAAATGTCCCAGTGAACATATCACTCTTAGATTGAAAGCCGAGTCTGGACTGGAACGATGTTGTATCTCACTTGGAGACATCGCAATCATGAATCATCTAATAGCCTAGTCCTCATCGCAGCAACATACTTGAAGTGCATTTTGACCCATAAGATGCTCTCAAGGTTGCTTGGCTGCTCCATGATACTCTATTATTGTGCATTCGTAATCCTTAATCGATCATGACCACAATTCAAGAACTGTTACTTGCAACAATGTCAGTTTCGTTGCAGATTGGGGATTTGGAAATGGATGTGATTTTTGTTGTGGGTATGGCCGGGTCTGGGAAGTCCTATCTGGTCAGTGCTCTCCAAGATTGGTTAAGGATGAAAGAACTCAACGCCATTACGGCAAATTTCGATCCCGGGGCGGTGAATCTGCCTTACAATCCAACTGTTGACTGTAGACTCTTTGTGAATACACGTCAACTTATGGAAGAATATGAGCTTGGTCCAAATGGCGCTTTGATAATGGCTGCCGACATGATCGCGGATCACATGGAAGAGATAGGACAGAACATTGAGGATGAAGCTCCTGACATAGTCTTGGCTGACACGCCGGGGCAGATAGAGTTGTTTGCCTTCAGGGAGAGCGGCCCCTACATTTCGAAGGCGATCTCCGCCGAGGGGAAGGCTGTTGTGTACGTATTTGACGGTGCGTTCTCAAAGAGCCCAGCAAACTATGTGTCCAACATGTTCATGGCCGCCGCTGTATACAACAGACTTCGCCAACCTCAAGTGTATGCGATTACAAAAGCTGATCTTCTATCTGAGCAGGAACTTGACGAGATGACTGCTTGGGCTGAGGATACTGAGGCGTTGGAGCAGTCTCTTGAGGCGCAACTAGGTGAAACTGAGTCACTTATCAATCGAGAACTTGCAGGTGCAATATCAAGGGTTGGGTTGATCTCGGAACCTATCCCAGTCTCAGCGAAGACTTACACTGGTTTTGTTGAGTTGTACGCAGCCCTGACAAGGATCTTTTCAGGTGGAGAGGAACCTCTACCATAGTAGAACCAACCTGATCAAGTTGGGCCTCGAAAAAGCTTGAAAAGGATGTTGCTTGCAAGAACCTAGAGTCCAGCGGGAACAATCTATGAGAAAGAAAGAAGTTGAACAGATAATCAAAGGTGCAATCGGAGATTCAAGATCTAACCTTCTCGAGCACGAAGCGAAGCAAATCTGCCTTCAATATGAAATTCCGGTTCCAGAATTTCTCATAGCTAAAAGTGCTAGTGAAGCAATGCAGCATGCCAATCGGGTGGGATATCCCACGGTACTGAAAATAGTTTCGCCAGACATACTTCATAAGACAGAAGCTGGAGGGGTCCTCGTAGGACTGCAAGACTCCGAGAGCGTTCGAACTGGTTATGATCGCATCTTAGACAATGCAAGACGCTACAAGCCAGACGCCAAGGTCGCGGGGGTCCTCGTTCAGAGAATGGCGCCGCAAGGGACTGAAGTGATTATTGGAGCAATCAAGGATCCCCAGTTTGGTCAAACCGTCATGTTTGGACTTGGCGGAATATTTGTAGAAATAATGAAAGACGTAACCTTCAGAGTGGCTCCAATAACCGAAACCGATGCGAGGCAAATGATTCATGAGATCAAAGCGTATCCAGTTCTGAAAGGCTATCGAAACCTTCCGCCTGCGGATGAACAAACTATAGTTGAGACTCTCCTCAGAGTTTCAGATCTTGTCATGGACTTCCCGGAAATATCTGAGGTAGATCTGAACCCGACAATGGTGTATGCGAAGGGCGCCAGTGTCGTGGATGCGAGAATCATTCTAGATAAGTCTTGGATTCAAGATTTGGATACGGCAAAGTCAAGCTGAAAGCGAACTCAATGAACAAGGGGACCCATCAGGTCCTCAGGAACGGCTCAGGCACTGGTCTCACTCGATGGTTTTGTGAGTTTCAAGATTCTTGCTCCGAACCTTTCCTTATAAGCTGCCAAGCAGGTCTTTGAGCAGAAATAACGTTCCATGTTCTCGACTTTCAGAAAGACAGGGTCACCCTTGACGTGATCTCCACATTGATCACAGGAGACTCGAATTCCCCATCCAGGTCTTATCGCTGCTCCCGGTTCGTCCTTAGCGACAGCTGTTATCACATCATAAGAGATGACTGATACGCCTTCAATAGATGCGACTTTCTCAGAAAGAAAACTCTCAAGCGACACAAGACTGTCAGCGAAGACCGTGAAAAGCAAATTGTTGTCTCCACTTGTTGTATAAACATTTCTAATGTTGTCAAGAGCGGCCAACTTCTTAGCCGTGATGGAAAGGTTCTGAATGGTTGTCTTCGCAACAACAACGGCGTATACTCCATGCTCAATCTTTCCAGTGTCTATGATTGCGGCAATTCTTCGGATAAGACCCGTGTCGAACAGTCTCTTGACTCGACTTTCCACGGTCGGGGTACTGACTGAAGCCATCCTTGCAATCTGTCTGTAAGACATCCGTCCGTTGTCAATCAAGGCTTTCAAAATTCGAGCGTCAGTTTCATCAATCTTAACGGGCAATAGTCTTCACACCTTCTCATATATCAGGAAACGTGCGTCTCTCTACAAACCTCAAGGAATAGGATTGTTCGATGCTTAATGCTTCGTTCCCAGCCTTATCCAGACGCTATTCCTTTTCCTATCTGTCAATAGATGCATTTATCTTTGCACTGACTATCGCTTGGGTAAGGGAAAGATACAGTTGCAGAGAGACACAATTGAACAGAGAGAGTTAAGCTCTATTCTTCATGCCATGTTACTTGCATATGGACGGCGATCACGGGAGATACTAGATGAAGATCAAAGCATTGCTCTTGTCTCGACTGTATCCAATGATTTGGCCAGAGATCTCACGGGACTCAATGACAGGCTTAGCGGGAAAACGGTCGAGCAGAAACTGCGTAGTCTCGCAAATCTCTTAGTGCGGTCAAAGCTGGTCGGACAGGCAAATGTTGTGAAGCATGAGTCGGGTTACGAGTTTTGTGTCGAAGCATGCAACTTTGCTTTGACCATTCGGAAACATGAAAGTGGAATGATTCTGGCTTGTCCTTTTGGGATGATAGCTTCATCGATTGCCAGTCGAGCTTCTGGAAGAAACTTCCATCCGACACTCTCGATTGCTACAGACCTAGGGGCATGCACCCGAATCGAACTCCAGAGAGACTTCTAGGCCACAAATAATCCTCACCGGCTAAGGTGGTCTTGAGCAAAATTGCCGGTATTAACAACTAAGTTTTTCTACTCAATGATATATTGAAACTGGATTAGTGGAATGATATGAGCAAGCCACATGAGGGACATGAGAAACATCTTTGTAAGCTCGTCGCTTCTGGAGGAATAGACAGTCTGAGACGGTACTCGAAGGAACCGCATTGGATATGTCTAACCTGCGGACGAGTAGCGAATAACAGAGAGAATCTCTGCGAGCCAGATCCCCTATAGGAACTAGGCCGCGCAGAACTCCCTTTTTTCCCTAGAAGTTCGAGTCTGTCCAATCGTTTAACTGCACAGATGCATATTCATTAAGAAAGGGCATAAGGTACCGGATAGAGCGCAATGCGCACATGTCACGGAGGCTTGAATTCCGTCGAACAACAGGTATTCTCTTGAAGAGAGGCCTGTGATTTACTCAGTGGATCGCTCTTTGACTGAGTTCAGTATGAACGAACTCTCAACGTCTTGGCATGAGAAACGATACTCGGGCGGAAGATGGAGAACTCTGAAAAAATCTTCTTCAGGGTCTTTGATTCTGCACCATGGGTAGAAAGTAGAGCTGGGCAATCGGTGTAAACGAAGGCGCTTAACAACCTTGTCTAGTCGATCTATTTCTTGGTCCACGCTTGTTGGATCAAAGATGAGGAGGCTCAATTCTCTTCAAGCAGAGTGTTCTGCTTCGCACCTATTCTGTTTCGCGTTCGCCTTTTATGTTTTGCCAACATAAACGAATCCATGGTTTTTCAAGATGTTTATGATGAGAAATCCTTCGATGATAATCCAGACATTTCGTGATTTGCGCCAACAACGAATAGAACAACTTGGGAAAAGAATGAAAAAATATTCTTGCGCAAGATCTTGATTCATCCAAGCATCTTGTAAGAACTCTCTACTTCTTCTTCTTTGGCTTCTTGACCTGTCTGGGCTTCCCCACTATCTTCACCTCACAGAGTGAATCCCTTGACTAACTAGTATCGTTCTGCGCATAAGAATCCTTGCATCTTGCCTGTACGTCGGCTCTTGAGTCCTTTTATCGCTCAGATTGTTCAGAACATTGATGTTCCGCCAACAGTACATTAATATACTGCAGGGTGTATCTAGTCGCCAACAGGAGGCGAATTGAATGAACTTCATATGTAGACTGGTTGGACACAACTTTCATGAAACGCTTGTGATCGACGAGGCCGAAGATGACTACGACATTAACGACGCGAGATACTGTCGAAGATGTGGCGGAATCAAATTAGCTGAGTAAATTCTGAAGTGATCAATCAATGCGTCCAGTAGATTTGGATGTTGGAGGTCTAGGCAGGAGACTCTGTGATCTTCTGGCACTCCGACCAGGAGACACGGTTGAATTTCACGTTTTGTCCGATGGTTCTGTCAGAGTCGTCAACCACAGAAGAGCAAACTAGGTTGAATGGACTCGTGGCTATTTGAATCCCATTTGAAACCTCACACTGACCTCACTGTCAGCACATCATCACTCTATAGGTCCATGTGCTGGTAGTTGCTGTGGACTACTAATCTGGTTTGCTCTGTCTCAGATTCCCTTGTTGCATAGTATCGACATTCACAGTCTCTATAAGTATATAGCGCTTAGATACGGTTTTCCACCGTCTTTCACATGCATGTTTCGCATATCGAGACAAAGCTTATTTGCCTAAGCTCTTCAACGTAGAGCCGTCACATCACGGTGGCGGCTAAGTGAAAGAATCGGAGCTTACCCACATCTCAGAGAAGATCAGGGAACTGGACGAGCAGCTTGGCAATTTTCGCAGCCAAAGAAACGAACTTAACAAAGAAGCCAAGAAGCTCGCCGAAACTCGGGATGAATTCAACGATAAGTTCCGAAAGCTGAAAGATGAAGTTCAGAATCTTAAGAGCAAGCGGGACGAGTTGAACGCCCAAGTTCGAGAACTCAAGGCGAAGCGAGATGAAGCTAGAGAGCTTGTCTCGAAGAGCAGGGCGAGCGTGAAGGCTCTGACAGAGAAGCTTAATGCGATTAGTTCGCAAGTTCCAGGAAGTTATGAGTCAACGGTAAGAGACATGGAGAAGCTTGAGTGGCGCATCCAGACCACGCCCTTGTCACAGCGTGAAGAGAATAGAATAATCGCGCAGGTCAAGGAGCTTGAAGGTCAACTAAGCAAACTGAAAAAGAAGAAGGAGATCGAGAAAAAGATTGGAAAGCTCAGAGATGACTCAAGACTGATTGAGCTTCAAGCTAACGCCATCCACAAACGACTTACAGAGCTTGCAGAGCAAAGCGAGGAGTACCACAAGAGAATGATGGACGTTGTCAACTCAGCCACGGAGCTAAAGCGAAAAGCGGATGAAGCTCATCAAGCTTACGTCGATACTAAATACAAGGGTGACAATGCACATTTCGAATATATGGCTAAGATAATGATGATCAGAGATTTGGAAGGACAGATTAAGAACTATTACGAGGCAGAGCAGGCGAACAAGGAGGCAGAGGTTCAAAAAAAGGTTGAAGAACTTGCGGAAAACAAACTCAAGAAAGGAAAGAAACTGACTTTTGAAGAGTTCAAATTGCTCGTCGACAAAGGAGCAATATAGACTGCGCCTGAAACATTTCCCAATAAACCTTTCAAGATCTCTATTCTTCAATAACTGGGAAAAGAAGACTTGGGTAAGGCGAAGATAGCACTTATAGGCGGAACAGGCCTCGAAGATCTCCTCGAGAAGACCGGACAATTTAGAGTAAGAACTCCATATGGCATTTCGCCATCCATTTCAACAGGACCCCTAGGCGGTCACACCGTAGCTTTCTTGCCTAGACACGGCGTCAAACACGAGACTCCGCCTCATGGAGTCAATTATCGCGCTGCCATCTGGAGCCTCAAGAAGATCGGTGTTAAGAGGATATTATCAACAAACGCGGTTGGAGCGATAAATGAAAGATACAAACCAGGGGATCTGGTGATCCCATCAGACATTATAGACTTCACTCGAAGCAGAACTACAACATTCTATGACAAGGGCCCAGTAGTTCACATAGATGTCACTGATCCGTACTGCTCAGAGTTGAAAACGCTTCTATCTGCGTCTATTCAGCAAATTGGACACGAACATTGGAGCGGAAGTGTTCTGGCCGTTACGGAAGGTCCAAGATTCGAGACCCCCGCAGAGATCAAGATGATGAAACGCGTGGGATGCGATGTGGTTGGAATGACCGGATCACCAGAGGTCTTTCTAGCAAGAGAACTTGAGATGTGCTACGCTACAATATGTCTTGTATCAAATATGGCAGCTGGGATGCAGAGTAGATTGACAGTAAAAGAAGTTGTCATAATGGCTGAAAAGACTCTGCCTGTAATTCGACAAGTCGTTGAACGGACGATAAGATCAATCCCAGAGCAAAGAAAGTGCTTATGTTCTGAGGCCCTGGAACACGCCAAAACGTAGGTAAACAGAATGCTTACTGGCTTTCTTCGATCAATAGGGATCTACAAGCTTTACGAGAAATGGTTGAACCGACAGGTCCGATCCGACCGAATGCCTGAGCATGTGGCAGTGATCCTTGATGGCAATAGAAGATGGGCTGCTGGACATGCTTTACCCTCTATCCTAGGTCATGAGAAGGGAGCCAAGACAGGCGAAGAATTCCTCAATTGGGCACTCGATCTTGACATCAAGACCGTTACCGTTTATGCGTTTTCAACAGAGAATTATCGTAGAAAAGACAACGAAGTCCAGGAAGTTCTCAATCTAATAGGGAATCAACTGAAGCTTCTGGAAACGAATCCGAGACTACATGAGAACCGTGTCCGTGTTAAAGCTCTTGGACGCACAGAGCTACTGCCAAATAGTCTACGTGAAATTCTTGGAAAGATCGAAAAAGTGACCAGCAACTATGATCAGCATTACCTTAACATTGCCATAGCATATGGGGGAAGAGCAGAGATAGTTGACGCAGCGAAAAAGATTGGAAGAGACATTGAACATGGAAAGCTTGTCTCAGAACAGATTGATGAAAACATCTTCAGAGACTATCTATACACCGCACATCTTCCCAATCCCTATCCAGACCTTATAGTAAGAACCTCTGGAGAAGAAAGATTGAGCGGTTTTCTTCTGTGGCAATCTGCCTATAGTGAACTCTGCTTTCTAGATGTCTATTGGCCCGACTTCAGAAAGATCGACCTTCTCAGGGCAATTCGAACATATCAACAGAGAAGAAGACGATACGGCACTTAAGACAAGAACAATGTCCACCATCAAATTTGATATGAAAAGGCAGACATCCTAGTCATAGCATGCTCATGTGGTACACGTTCTTGATAGGAACCGATAAATTCTCATTTCCATGACCTACCCCGCATATGGATCCAACCGGCTGGTGGCTCTCCTAGGTATTGGTCTACATCAAGAGAATCGATCTTAGAGGCTTCAAGACTTTCGGAAAGAAAGTATCCTTATCTCTAGACAGGGGTCTCACCGTTATCACTGGAGCCAACGGCTCTGGAAAAAGCAACGTAATGGACAGCGTAAAGTTCACGCTCGGTGAACTAAGCGCAAAAGAAATGCGGGGTGGATCGCTTGGAGACCTAATCTCCAAAACAGGCGAAACTCACACTCGATCCGCATATGCAGCCATCCAGTTTGACAACTCTGACAGAAGGATCCCTGTCGATTCTGATCTCGTTACCGTATCCAGGGAATTCGTAAGAGGAGGAGAGGGAATCTACAGAGCCAACGGTCGCAGGATACCGAGAAAACAACTCACAGAGATTCTTTCATCGGCAGGTGTCGAAGTCACAGGATTCAACATTGTACCCCAGCATGCAGTGACCAGACTGGCCGAGGTTACGCCTGAAGAGAGAAGAAAGATT
This sequence comes from uncultured Candidatus Bathyarchaeia archaeon, assembly GCA_964549295.1. Taxonomy (GTDB): domain Archaea; phylum Thermoproteota; class Bathyarchaeia; order 40CM-2-53-6; family CAVXDP01; genus CAVXDP01. The sequence continues at coordinate 2,538 of CAZJUU010000038.1, read as the reverse complement.
GTCGAAGACATGATTGGGATCGCCGTATACGACACCAAGAGAGCTGAATCAGAAGTTCAACTGCAACAAGCTGATGTCAATCTCAAGGTTGCCTCCGCAAAGGTTGATGAAGTTAGATCCCGCGTAGAATCTCTGGAAAGAGAAAGAAACAATCTCCTGAGATATAACTTCTTGAAGAATGAAGTCAGCCTCCTTGAAGCTGTCATTCTCTCGAATAAGATCAGAATTCTGCGCGAAGAGACCTCGAAAACCCGAGAATCTTTGGAGAAGAAGCGTCAAGAAGCTGAGGCGATCAGACAGGAAAGAGATCGACTCCTAAGCGAGAAAGCCAGCGTTGAGGAAGAGAAGCAGAAATTCGAACTAGAAGCAGTCGATCATGGAACAACGAGAGTCCTTGAGATTGAACATTCGATAGGAGACTTAAACGCAGAGATATCAAGATGTCGAATGGAGATTCACTCCAATGAGTCGAATCTTGAAAAGCTCGAAAATGAAAGACGCGAAGTTGAGAAGCGCATACAAGAGGTTTGGAAGTCGCTTGAAAACCAGAGTAATGAGCTTTCAGGCTTGAGACAAGCGAGAGAGACACTGTCTAATGTGCTTGCTGAGAAAGCACGAAAAGAAATGGAATTTTGGAATGGGATACAAGAGACCGCCAAAAGTGTTGACGTTTTCAACAAGGAGTTGCAGAATCTAGAAGACTGCATTAGTAGACTATCCGGTCGAAAAGCGAAGCTGGAAGGCGTGACAGACGCAGGATCGACCAAGCTGCAGTTGATATTGGGGCATTTGAAAACACTTGAAAGTCGACGTTCAGAATATGAGAACTTGATAGAGGAGATAGCGAAAAGATCTATAGATCTGGACAATCTGCGCCTGGAAGAACGGAAGCGGCTTCAAGAGGTAGACAGCAAGATCCAGGAATACGCATCGCTAAAGGAAACCAAACTTGAAGACGTTCAGAAGTCGAAAGAGACCGTCGAAAAGGCTTCGACAACCATAATAGAATTCGAAGCTCAGAGAAGTGTTGTTCAGACGTTTGGAGCCGAAGAGAAGGCTCTTCAAGCAATAGAGGATATGGGGCGAGCAGGGGCAATAGCGGGAATCATCGGAAGAATTGACAGACTAGTCAAGGTTCCGAAAGAATATCATAAGGCTGTAGAAGCAGCGTCTGCGGGTTGGACGAAGGCTCTCGTTGTGAAAGACGCGGAGTCGGCATTACAGTGCATAGAGAGCTTGAAACGAACAAAGATGGGCAGGATCAAGATAGTGCCTCTGAGAGAAGTATCATCAACTCCGACAGTGACATTGCCCAAGAAAGATGAAGGGGTAATAGGACCGATAGCGAATATCGTTGAAGTTGAAAGTTTCCTCAGACCAGCAGTTAACTTTGTCTTTGGAGATACCGTTCTTACGAACAATCAGAGAATGGCATACTCAACGGCTGCCAATGGCGTTAGAGCTGTATCACTCAGCGGAGAAGTATACGAGTCCAATGGGGGAATTGAAGGCGGGTACTATCGAGAGCCATTCGATTTTGGATCCTTGATAACAAAGGCCGTGACGGTTGAGAACCTAGAGAAAATAGTGAAGTCACTTGAAACCCTAATCGCCAAAGGTGAGGAAGACGCGAATAGGCTTCAAGCTGAAATAGAATCTCTGAGAGAGACTAGAGTCAACTGTGAAGGCTCCATTACCGAAATTGAAAGAGAAATGGCGAACGTGGAAGCAAGCCTACAAAGGTCAAAGACCACTCGATCAAACGTAATCAAGAGAATAGAAGATCTCTCCACTGAAGCGAATACGGAGAAGACTAGGAACATTCAGGAAATTGAAGAAAAAGAGAAGATCGAGAAAGAACTTGAAGATCTCGTGCAGAAAAGAGATACCATCAAGTCCCGGGTTGATCCAACGAAGTTTGCTGAGTCTCAACAGAGACATTTGGAATTGTCTAGAGAGACAAGTGAAATGCAGCGGAAGCTTACGGAGACTGACAGTAGAATTGGAATGCTTGAATCATCTCTCAAAGTTCTTGAGCCCAACCACTCACAAATGAAGCAGAGGATTTCTGAGATCGAGATAGAGAAAACTGCAGCGAATGAAGCAATTGAGAAGATCAAGATTAGTCTGGATGGGTCGGCTGGTAAGCTATCCAAACTCGAAAATGAACGCAGAGCAATCTCAGAAAAACTATTAAGCGTTCGAAATACACGAGACGAGTTCCAGAACAGACTCCGATCTCTCGAGTTGGAGATAACTGCGCTCTTCGGAAAGTATGAGCAACTCAATGGTGAAGTTGTTCAGATAAGTGGTGAATTGAAAGAGAGGGAGATACAGAATTCCTACCTTCTGAAGGAACTCGAAGAGCATGGCTACCGAGAGATTGTTCCATGCTCAGAGAATGATGTCAGGGAAGCTGGAGACTCTCTAAGCCTGATCAAACGTGAGCTTGAAGAGATCGGTGCCGTGAACCAGCTTGCACTGACTCAGCACGATGAACAGAAGGACATCTACAAGCAGCTCTCCGTAAGGATAAAT
>CAZJUU010000037.1:0-10788 GCA_964549295.1 uncultured Candidatus Bathyarchaeia archaeon | reverse complement strand
CTATACAATGGAGAAGACAGATGTGTCGGGCGGTATTGTAACCCCAGAGACACCAGTAGTGCCCTCAGGATCGATCACAGTAACCGCAAACGTCAACATCGTGTACCTATACCTCTAGGACGGCACGTCGAAAAGCTCCAAGGCAGACGCTAGAAGAAACCTACCCAACTCAGCTACCTTCTGATCGACGACGATACGTCTCGATGGCACCCGGGAAGGAAGTCAAATTCTCGGTAAAAAAGGCTTCTTCTGTTGTTTAACCCCAACCATATGGTGGGGCCGGTGGGATTTGAACCCACGACCTCCTGGGCTCACGCCTTCAGGGTCCCGAGCCAGGTATCCTAACCAACCTAGACTACGGCCCCAAACCCTCATGAGAAGGAACGCATGCTAAAATTGCTTTCTTACATTTTACGCAAAAGCCCTCAATTGACTTACTCTGCCAAGAAAGGTTCCATCCAGCATGTGAACCTCAGCGTTTTCAAGGTCAATGCTCTGTGATCTGAGAATTGGCCCTATATATTCCTCTTTAAGTCTCGACTTAGACCATGAACCCTTTCTGTTTACGGATTGTCCGCCAATGAAGTCATTGAAACAGGGGAGAATGATGCACTTTGAAGTTCGAGGCTCGGTTTTGAAGCGTTCTCTGAACTCCACGTCGGTCGGACGCTCAATTTTGACGCTCTGGTGCTTCAGAAGTGCACGAGCCAGATTCATTGTATCGCAATTTGCTTTGATCCAGACCTGTTTTACCGCTCTCAGTCCCAAGGGGTCTGTGAACATAACAACGGGGTGAACGTGACCCATGATGAGTGTTGGGCTACTCAATAGTTCTGGGGATGGCCAAGCGTGGCCGTGGACCAGAGCCACATCTTCACTGGCTTTCATTCCTGAGCTTGGCAAGATTTCGATTTCGCGTGGAGTGAGAGGCTCCAAGTTCCCGTCATGATTTCCTGGCACAACTTTCACAACTGGAACCAGCTTCATCGCTTTCTCTAGAAACTCGGGAACGTCTCTCCATTCTTCAAACTCAACTTTTGCCACCGCATGCTTAACATCGCCCAATATTACCAGCTCGGTTGGCGACGACGCACGAACAACTTCCTCCAGCTTCTGAACGAGCTTTGAGGTTTGTGAAGGAATGTGTATCCCTTGCTGGGAAAGAACGACCTCCCAACCGATGTGAAGATCAGCGATCACCAATGTTCGAACGTTGGAATCTCGTATGAGCAAAGCTGGATATGGGCTGACTGGTTCTAGAACCGTCTTCAATTTCTACCTTGCACTCCAAGAATTCTTCGAAGCTTGGATACAACCTGTAGAAACTCATGTTAAACGTTTTTACCTTGGGTTCTCTAAGTCTTTCATACAAACTCCTAGAGATTGCCGCGGATGTCCAAAACTCAAACGAAGGAACTGGAGCTTCTTGACAATATCTGTTCCAGAATATCAAAGACAGGAAAGGTACCTCGCCGACTCAACTTGAAGGCCTACCCGACTTTTCAAAAGAGATTCGAAAAAGCAGTGAAGATTGCTGAAGACCGATTGGTCACCAGGTATGTCTTCCTACCGAGCGGCAGAGTTGTTTGGACAGTGAAAGGCAGGTCAGGGGAGTATCAGGTTATGCCTCGAACAAATTTCTGCAGTTGCGACGATTTCTTTTTTCGGGTAATGGGCGACAAGAGACAAGTGTGCTATCACCTAATGGCTCAGAAAATCGCCGACAGCCTAGAACTCTACAATGATAGCAAACTGAAGGACCGCGACTACGACCGGATAACTGAGAAATGGCGGGTGAAAGAACCCGCGACGACCACAGAGTAGAAGCTATCTTTTTAAACAGATGAATGCATGTTAGCGGGGGAATTTGAGGAAAGCCTTTTGACGCCTGATGAGTTGTTCAGCGTGCTCCAAATGACGGTCATGGTATTAGTATTCGTCACTGTGTTGCTGCTTTTCGCTCATATCGCCTATGAGAGAACCGAAAAAACATAGACCTAAGGATTTCTGGAATCGCTGCCCGACGGATTGCTCCTTGCCAAGAGAATTTGTTAACCCGAAAAGATATGCTCATTTCGACCGAAAGATTATCAATTGAATATCTGACGTAGGCACAAGATCGAAATGCAAGTCGCATCACCAAGAACTGAATGTCAATGACCGACAGCGTATTCTCCCTCCTAAAAAGGCCGATTAGGCTCAAACTAGAAAAGGAACAGGTAGCCGTTCCCAGTGAGATCCAGAAGCTGGCTATCCCTGCCGTACTCAGTGGCAAGAACAGTCTAATAATCGCTCCAACTGGAACCGGCAAGACCTATGCAGCTGTGCTACCAGTACTCGACCTTTTCCTCTCTGCCAGAGGCAACGAGAAAAACCATGGCATCTCAATTCTCTACGTCACTCCTCTGCGAGCGTTGAACAGAGACCTTCTTAGAAGACTTTCTGAGTTAGGAAAGGAGTTGGACATTGACATACAAGTCAGACATGGCGATACTCCTGCGAGAACTAGAGTACTCCAAGCAAGGTTTCCACCCGACATGCTAATCACTACACCTGAAACGTTGCAGGCAATACTCCCAGGGAAGAAGATGAGTGCTCATCTAAAGAGTGTACGATGGGTCGTCGTCGACGAAATCCACGAGCTTGTGACTGACAAGAGAGGTGTTCAACTTGCAGTAGCCTTGGAGCGACTTGAACAACTTGTGGGAAAGCCGTTCCAAAGAATAGGCCTCTCTGCAACAATTGGAGACTGGGAAAGCGTCGCCAATTTTCTCGGAGGAACAGGAAGGAATGTGCAGGTGCTGAAGGGTACTGACGTGAAGAAGCTTCGAGTAGACATTGAATATTTGGCACCATCTAGAGCAGATGTTGAGAAGGCTGCGGAATTGGGAATCCCACCCGCAACGGTAGCCAGAATCAAAAGAATTTGCCAGATGGTGAAAGATCACAAGTCGAGCCTGATCTTTACAAACACACGAGAACATGCCGAAGCTCTTGGTGTTCAGATTCAGGCTATCTGTGGAGACGTGCCAGTTAAGGTTCACCATGGATCGTTGTCTAGAGAAATACGTGAAGAAGTCGAACAGAGCTTTCAGAGCGGTTCGATAAGAAGCGTTGTTTGCACTTCATCTCTCGAATTGGGAATTGACATCGGATCCGTGGATTTTATTATTCAATATATGTCTCCCCGTCAAGCGACTCGACTAATTCAACGAGTTGGAAGAAGCGGTCACAAGGTTGAGGCTGAGTCGAGAGGATGCATTGTATCCGCTTGGGGAGACGATATACTTGAGTCATCGGTGATAGTTGAAAATTCTCTGAAAGAGATTCTGGAACCAGCGAAGATGCATCTGAATTCCCTTGATGTTCTAGCCCATCAAATTGTGGGAATTACACTTGGCATCAGACAAGTGACCCCTGAGAACATCTTCAGAATAATTGAAAGGGCGTATCCATATAGAGATCTTCGGCATGAGGAATTCTCAGCTACAATTCAACAGCTGGTCAACGAGAATATACTGAGGCTTCGCGATGGCAGACTACGTCCCATCTTTCCTAAGGCATTCTCCTATTACTACGAAAACCTGTCTGTAATACCTGATGTGAAACGATACACTGTAATCGATTTTGTCAGAAAACGAAAGATCGGAACCTTGGACCAAGAATTTGTCGCCCGTAGATGCAAGTCGGGCACAGAATTTGTGATGCATGGCCACACCTGGAAGGTAATAGTTGTTAAGGAACCGGACCTGACTGTTGAGGTTGAGCCGACGAGTCCAAGTCTTAACGCCATTCCAAGTTGGGAGGGAGAGATAATTCCGGTAGACTTCCTAGTGGCAACTAAAGTCGGTCAACTAAGAGAAGATTTGGGCCAAAGGCTCGAAAACGAAGACAGGGTTGAACTCAAGGATTTTCATCTGAATGAGTTTGCAGTTGCTAAGGTTCTAGAGACTCTTCGGTTGCAGAAGAATCAATATCCCGTTCCAACGAACAGGAGAATCCTCGTAGAGAACTTTGAGAATTGTACCATAATCCATTCCTGTTTCGGGAATCTGGTGAATGAAACGTTAGCGATTGCCTTGGCGATGCTACTAACTGCAAAACTTGGACTCAACATTGCTACTCAGACTGACGCGTATCGCATAGCTTTGATAAGCCCTCATCGGATTGAACCGTCTGTGGTTGCAGGCGAACTTGCCAAGCTTTTGCCAGACGACCTTAGAACTGTGTTAGATCAAGCCGTTATCAGAACCGATCTGTTCGCTTGGCGAAGTTGGCATGTGGCAAAAAGATTTGGTGCCGTCCAGAGATCAGCAGACTATAAGTCATCACGAGCTAGATTGTTAGCCGATGTTTACAAGGACTCTCCAATAGGACATGAAACGAGGGAAGAGATCTACCGAGAGAAGTTAGACCTAGAGAATGCGTCGGCAGTGCTTACACAAATTCAGGGCAATAATATAGCAATTGAAGTTGCAGAGCAGCGAGGAGAGACCTGCTCCCCACTCGCCCTACCTATCGTAGATAAGATAGTCCCACATGAAATGCTCCGACCTGCTGTGCCAACGAGTTCGCTTGTTGAAATCATTCGAGAACGGCTTCAGTCGCACACGGTCCGATTGGTGTGCATTTTCAACGCTGACTGGGACGCGATTAGAGTTGTGAAAACTCTGGCAGAAAGAATCAAATGCCCACATTGTAAATCAACTCTCGTGGCAGCCACTTATCGTGGAGATGATGCCCTTATCGGGATCTCGAAGAAGAAGAAGCGTGCTGTGATCTTGTCGGATGAAGAGAGAGAGCTTTGGGATAGAGCTTGGAAATCGGCAAGTCTGGTGCAGGTCTCGGGTAGGAAAGCGATTCTTGCAATGAGTGGGAGAGGAGTTGGCCCCACGATTGCGTCCAGAATCCTCAGAAAATCCTTCAGGAATGATGATGAGTTCTACGTGGAGATTCTGAAAGCAGAAAGAGAGTATGCACGAACGAGACTTTTCTGGGACTGATGTATTTAATGATGTGAAAACAATTGCACGACCGACTTCGAAACCATGCGGTGCACCTTGTAGAACCTTTTTAAGCAAATCAGAGAACAATGTTGGATGGGTATGAAGAATTGCCCATGGCGTTCGTTTTGGTCAATGCCGAGCTGGGCTTCGAGGAAGATGTCATTCGCGAAATCAGAAAACTGCCAGATGTTAGAGAAGCCCACTTGGTATATGGAATGTATGATATCATGGTTAAGATTGAGGGAATAAGCGTCGAAAAAGTGAAAGAGACAGTGAATACGAAGATTAGAAAACTCGACAAAATACGCTCGACGCTTACAATGATCGCTCCATGATCAGTTTTGAGACTGTTGGAGGATTGCCTTTCTTCTCTCTTTTGACTGGTTGCTCAGTAACGGTAAAGTAATGGACAGATGATGCTGTTCGGCTTGACATGGATGCGAATGGTTTCTCGTTGAACTAGAGGTATTTGGCCTTCATGGAAAGCGAAGAGGTCATTAAAAGAATACTGGCAGAACGTTCCGACATTACTAGGCGACAGGTCGAAGCATTAATCGCAGAGAAGCAAAAAGCTTCTGGAGACTTGCTGTCTCCTGAGGGTGCGGCTCATCTTGTGGCTCAAGATCTTCTTGTGGAAATCAGTGGATATAGAAGAAGTGGACTGCAGATTTCAGATATTATCCCGAACCTTGGCGATGCCACAATAAGAGCACGTGTGATAGGGCTATGGCCGAGGCAGAAGTTTAGGAGAAGAGATGGAACGGAGGGATCATTTGCTCGGATCCTTCTTGGGGACAGAACCGGGACGATAACATGCTTAGTCTGGAATCCGGATGCAATCGAAACCTTGGAATCTGGCGATGTAGAAGGCAACATAGTGGAAGTATTACATGGCTACACGCGACCTGGCCTGACAGAAAATGTTGAACTTCACGTGGGAAACAAAGGCCATCTGAGATTGCTTACAGATGCAGTCAAGGATGGGCCCTATCCATCTATTGAGGCTTTTCTCAAGAGTCTAAACGAAATTTCGGATCAGAGTCAGACTATCAACGTTCAGGGAACAATTGAAACAGCACCTATTATCTCTTCATTTCAAAGGAAAGATACAGCAGGTACGGTGCTAAGGACGCTGGTCAAAGACGGTACTGGTGTGGTGACCACTATAGCCTGGAATGACAAAGCCGAGCAGTTGAGAAACACACGAGTCGGCGACACAATTCGTATCATCAATGGATCAGTGAGAAAGACTTCAGAGGGAACATTGGAACTGCATTTGGAGAGGCGAAGCATTGTCAAGTTATTGAACACCCCCAAACTGATTGGCGTAGCCAGCTCCTTGACGTCAATAGCTCAGCTAAGACATGCGACTGGACCAGTCAACATTGTGGGCAAGGTTGTCTCATTTGGACCTGTACGTGAGGTGCAAACCGGATCAGGGGCAATCGTGCCGGTGGCGAACATTCTTGTTGGAGATCCAACTGGAGTTGTTACAGTGACACTCTGGAGAAGAAACTCAAAGCTCGTAGAGAGACTTGAAGAAGGGGTAATACTGCTTATCGAGAATGGACAACCCCAAGAGAGACTTGGAGAAATCGTTTTGGTAGTTGGAGAGTCAGGAAACGTAGTTGCAAGACCTCAATCAATGGAAACAAAGGATCCGGAGAATCCTCCGATCACACCTATAGGCGAACTGAAGAACTATCGAATGCCAGTTCTTGTGGAAGGTGTGATTGCCGAACCACCCTCTCTCAAAGAGATTGAACTCAAGAACGGGGGCAGGACTCGAGTCGCATCTTTCAGAATCAGAGACAAAAGCGGAACGGTAAGGGTCTCATTCTGGAGAGAATCTGCTGACAAAGCGATGTCACTGAAGCTTGGGGATCGAGTCAGGATCGTAGGAGCAAGAGTTAAAGAAGGGTTTGCCGAAAAGTGGGAGGTGCATTCAAACCCTCTGACCAAACTTATGCCGATTGGAAAGGAGATACCGACCGAGGAAACGCTGAATCATTCAAATCCATTTCTATCATAGGAGCAAGACGTTGACGGAGCTGATTTAGGATGTTGGCGATGAAGGTTGGGCGAGACATTTTTGACTACATAAACGGCATAAGAAACTCTTCAGTCAAACAGAAAATAAAGAGAAGAGTGCAAGAGTACAACGTAGACCGAATGATAGTAGACAGTTTGGAGAAGGTCCAAGAGAAGATCTTCTTTGTGATCATATCAGCGGAATGGTCGTCAGACGGTCAAGCCTGCGTCTCAAGTCTTGCCAAACTGTTTACGAGCGCTAATAATAGCAATCTCGTTGCCAAGGTCTTGGACTACGACAGCAATCAGGACATTGTCGAAGAACTTGGCGTAAGACGTGTTCCGACAGTAATTATGTATGATAGGCAACAACATGAGCTAGGCAGATATGTCCAAGACACATCGAGATTCTCGACTGTCGAAGAAGAGATTTTGGACGTTCTGAAGAGATCGAACAAGGTCAGCTCTCCTGACGTGTTTCGTGTCGGCTAGAAATAATCACAACTGCATTACGACGATGTCGTTTCATGTCTCATGATGTCGAATTTTTTCGAGAGATAATCTTAAAAGTATCTTGCATGGCTTCAAATAATTCTATTGGAGGAAAAAGAAGATTCGAAAATGGTGGGAAGGCCATATCCATACAAACAGATAGTAGCCACATTTTTCGGCTGTGAAGCCGACCTCCTCAACAAAGATGACTTTCTGAAGGCTTCCATTCTTGCTATCGAGAAAGCAAGTATGAGTCTAGCGAACGTTCCCAAGAATCCACTTGTCTACAAGGTTGATGAAGACATAATGGGCGGCGGAGTAAGCGTAAATGCCCTTATCACCACCAGCCATCTCACAATCCATTCTGCAAAAGACTACTCATCGGTCGAATTCGACTGTGCAACCTGTGGACCTGAGAGTCGGCCTGAAGAAGCATTCAAGGTATTCGAGGAATTTCTGAAACCAAAGAAAATCAAAATCTGGTTCAGGAAAGGAGTTAGCTAGCGTCACACTAGCCCAAAATCTTCCGGTGGACCGCAAACTGCACCCTACGCGAGAAAATGCCTCAGCTAGCGCTGCACGTTTCCGCCAAGAAGTTCCTGACCCAATTCTGTTACATGTTAGGATACAATGGAAATCTCCTGCAAAGTTCTAAGACTTCTCCTCGCACCTTCTCCACTATTTTGTTCTTCGATATTTCCTGTTTGAATTGCCTTACGTACACCGCTCTTTCGTCCTTGTTTTCGGGCAGTTGATACTGCTTCACCGCTTCAATGATCTGCGCAATCCAGCGGGCAATCTGCTCCATCTCCTTCTCCTTCATACCACGCGTCGTTATGGCCGGTGTGCCAAGCCGAATACCACTTGGATAGAAGGGGGAAGATGGTTCTGCGGGTATTGTGTTCTTGTTGACCGTGATGCCAGCGAAGTCCAAGGCTTCTTGTACGAATACGCCCTTGCCCTTGCCATATGCTGTGAGGTCGATGAGGTTCATGTGATTATCCGAACCGCCCGTAACAACTTTCACCCCGTTGTCCATCAGGCCTTTAGCCAAGGCTTTCGAGTTTTTCACTATCTGTTGACAGTATGTCTTGAACTCCGGTGTCAATGTCTCCCCTAGCGCAACAGCAATGGCAGCGGTGGTGTGATCATGCGGGCCACCTTGAAGTCCTGGGAATATTGCTCTGTCGATCTTGTCAGCGAGCTCCGGATCTTTTTTCAACCCTTTCTCAGTTACCATTATCATTCCCCCACGGGGTCCGCGAAGTGTCTTGTGGGTTGTAGTAGTAACTATGTGCGCATAAGGGACCGGGCTCTTGTGAACCCCTGCCACAACTAGTCCCGCGATGTGTGCAATATCTGCCGCCAAGTAGGCACCGACTGCATCCGCTATCTTCGCGAATTCTTCAAAGGGAAACTCTCTAACATAGGCTGTTGATCCGACCCAGATAAGACGAGGTTTGTTCTCTCTGGCAAGCTTCTCTATTTCTTCTAAGTCTAGATATCCATCGGGCCTCACGTGATAGGGAACGCTTTTGAAAAACTGTCCAGTTACGCTGACTTTCCAACCGTGTGTCAAATGTCCCCCGTCGGGGAGGTTCTGCCCCATAATAACGTCACCGAGGCCACAAGTAGCTACGTAAACAGCGAAGTTTGCAGGGCTACCGGAGTACGGCTGAACATTTGCATGTGGAACACCGAAGGCCTTCTTGGCCCTAGCTATGGCCAGATTCTCTATCTCGTCTATGAATTGATTACCTCCATAATACCGCTTTCCGGGATATCCTTCTGAGTATTTGTTCGTACACACAGATCCCATTGCCTCAAGAACTGAGGAACTAGTGAAGTTCTCAGAAGGAATCATTTCTAGACCGTCCCTCTGCCTCTCCAGCTCCTTTCTAATTATGCTGTAGACTTCAGCATCTGTTTTGCTAAGAATAGTAGAGTCCACCACGAGTTCACTTCTCAAACGAGGCTTCAGCTTTGATGACATCTTAACATAAATATTTCTCTAGAACTTTACTTTCTCTAGCGACACTGCCGAGCGACGCAATCTATTGTATGGGCATCTGAGACACATCTAGACCACATCATGTGAATGGGTTTTGGGTGTTCAGTGCATGTACGGACTCTAGCTTTGCGTCAGAGCTACGATTGGCTATTCAGTCCTTCTTGTTCAAAAGTATCTCGATGGTCGATATACTGGCAGGTTTTCCATCGAACCTGCTTATTTCTTCGGACCCTATAGTAATCCACCCAATTTCAAGATCCTTCACGAAGGACCTTCTCAGCATCTCGACGACATCGACGGCTTTTGATATGGCTTGGCCGCGTGCCCGGACTAGAACTGTCTTAACTCCATGGTTAAGGAGAGTAACGCATGCGACCACGTAATTCATTACTGGCTTCTTGCCGATGCGTACCATGTTGCCCTGATCCATGTCAGTTCCCTTTCACCGAATCGGATTTCTGTAAGTCTTGGAAAGTGGCTGATCCCATCGGAAGTGTGATCTCTCAATGCTGAAGGTTATAAGACTAGCGTTAAGCTTGTTTCGATTCCAGATCGGGTACAGCTTTAGTAGGGAGGACATCTAACTACCAGTACCTGGCAATCAAGAGACGTAGGTCCTTGGGCGGAAAAGAAAAGAAGGTGAAACCATTCCGGTCGGCTGACGAGGTCAAGATGGAAATTCTTGATCTGTATGACAAGGATCCTAGAAAGTGGCACATTCTGTCAGGAAGAGATGGTTTCGGTCACCATGACATCGTGGTCATGCACGGCACTGACGTATGGATTGTTAAGGAACAATTGATCAATCCATACAAGAGCGTAGGCTTTGCCGTGAAGACCCTGAACAAGGTAGATCCCTTCGAAAACATTGAGTCCGCGCAATGCGGAATCAGACCCGTATCCCCGACGCAGATTGCGCAGATTATTGAGACTATTCAAGCGGGAAAGAACGCTCATGAACTATTGTCTGAGATCATGAGTCAGAAACCGATTTCGTTGCATGAAGTGCAAAGCCCTGCCGTCGTTCAAGGTCCAGTACTGCACGTCAATCGACCGACGGATTTTCTGTCGATAAAGCAATACGACTTGGAACTGAAACTTAGAACAGAGCTGGAAAAACTTCTTATGAGAAAGCATAGCCAGACAATGATTCCGTACATGTAGTCTGGCCCGAATGTAACTCGAATCTTGGAAGGATACATAATGAGAAAAGACTCTTAGCATATGCCCACGTTAGACTGGGATAGC
>CAZJUU010000036.1:0-10820 GCA_964549295.1 uncultured Candidatus Bathyarchaeia archaeon | reverse complement strand
ATTGAGTTTCCAATCTTTCCCATGGTTATGGCTATTGGATAGTTCTGGATGGGTAGGGGAATCAGTCCTTCTTTATACACGACCTCGCCGTCTTTGATTTCATAGTCTCTCATTTTGGCGTTTAGAATGGCTGACAAAGCGCCTAATGCTGAGGCGTCAATCAGGTTTCCATCGTGATCCAGCACATAGACGTCTATGAAAACAACGAACACTTTCTTGCCCGGTTCTATGCAAAGCTTCTTCACGTCTATGGCCTTTGATTCTCTTATGCCTCTGTCGACGACTCTAGCCAGCTCGATTGAGTTCTCGTCCGGCGGTCCAGGTTCAAAGGATGGGGAAGCTAATGGAACTAGTTCTGCATTTACCGTTAGTATGCCTTCTTCAGGAGTGTCTGGGAAAGGATCGCCTTGTTCCACTTTCACCCCCACAAGCACTTTCGTCTTTCCCAAATGAACCTTGGCTGAACCGTTCGCCTTCTCGATAACACCGGTTTGAATGTTCAGTTCTCTGTAGTCTGTTGGCGTTCGATCATCCAGTCGCTTGTTATTGGCTATAAGGTCCATTATCGTTTTAGATTCTATCTTTGCAACGAATGGTTGTCGAGTTGATGACATTACTCGCCCTCCTTTACTTCCATCTTCTCTTCAACAGCCTCTTTGATGAGGAGATATTTCCGTTTGAGCGCTTCCTTCTGCATCTCGTATATTTTCCTCCCTCCTTCCACGGCCATCGAGAGGGCTTTCTCCAACTCTTCTGGAGAAAGGTTTCCATCCATTTGAATAAGAGTGATGGCTCCAGTTGAGGGAATCATCGCTAGAGGCATGTCAGCTTCTCCAAGCTTGTCTTCAGCGTCACAGAGGTCTAGAACCACTTGGCCGTCAACCTTGCCTGCTGCGCATGCTACAACAAGATCTTTCATCGGTATTCCCGCGTCTGCTAATGCCAGAGATGTTCCTGTAATTCCCGCAGATCTTGTTCCTCCATCAGATTGGAGAACCTCGATGAAGATGTCAATGGTGGTTCTTGGATAATATCTCGAGAATATTGCTGGTTCGACGGCTTCTCTAATTACCTTTGAGAGTTCCATGTCTCTTCTTGAAGGAGCTGGGGATCTTCTCTCCTCCGTTGAGAATGGGGCCATATGATATCTGCATCGGATTGCAGCACGATCTGCAAGAGCCACATGCCTGGGATGCGCCTCTCTTGGACCGTAGACAGCGACTAGGATCTTGTTCTTTCCCTGTTCTATGTAGGCGGATCCATCTGCTTTGTCCAGGACACTGACTTCCATTCTTATTGGACGTAGTTCGTCAGGTCTGCGTCCATCAATTCTCAGACCTTGTTCGTCAATCAGTCTTTCAGGTTTGTTCTGATGATTCAACATTTCCACTTCTCTTTGATTTTTCAATCATATCATGGATTCTATCTGTAAGACCATGAGTGTGAGCCTCCCGCTCTATCATGCTCACAGCGGCCATTGCCATGTTCTCGTCTAACGGCGAACGGCCTTGGACAAGGACAATTCCATTCTGCCCAACAGAGATTTGACAGTTTGTCTCTCGTTTCAACATGCTGATCATCGACCCCTTCCTACCGATGAGTCGAGGTATCTTTGCAGGAGAAATATGCATCATTCTCCCCGAGGAAACTCTGCCCAACCCCGGATCCTTCGCTGTGAGAAGTGGATCTCGAGTCCTGTCGAAAGATATGACACGCGCCAAAACGAGGTCTCCCACATCAAAAATCTTGCCTAGATCCATTCTCCCAAATGGTTGACGCGGTCCAAAGGTTTCAGAGGAAGGTAGCATTGCAGGGTATGGAGCTCCTATGTCAACGGTCCATCCGGACATTCCAATATCGGTTATCCGTCCTATTACAGGGTCGTCGACCATAGGTATGTATGTGCCTTTAAGGGGTACAACATAAACTCTGTTTCCAGAAAAGTCTACAAGCCCTATTCTAGACGCGTAGACCTTTCCATCCACCTTGTACGTGTTCTCTCCTGGCAGACAATCGTCTTCTCCAAGTTGCTCTCCGGGAACTACCAGCTTCTTCTTTTCAACCAGTATAGCCAATAACATAACCTCCAATCATCAAACATAACATTAGTTCTCAAAATTCTACTTCAATATCTTTGTTTGAACAGTCCCCTGGGACAGTTTTCCCAGCCTGTCTATGAATGGACCGTAGAGTCCAGCCGGCATTTCAAGTATGCCGACCCATGATCCATCGGACTGCCACTCCTCCTTTCCAATGGTGCCAAAGCTCTTCAACGCGCCATACGCCTTAGCCGTGTATTCCGGAAGAATCTTGACTGCCACACGCATCTGCTCCATCTTCAGCGGAAGAAGAGCTCTCAACTCTTCAATTACCAGCTTCGCCTGCTCCTCCGCACTCTTGAAAGGATCTATGATGAGCCGAACCTGTTCCATGGCTTGTTCTACTCTGAGGGGCGGATGTGGAGCGCCGCTTCGAGGGTCTATACAGTTCCTTGATATGAAGGCCACGATCTGTTTCCTCTTATCTTCAACGAGTTTCCTTCTCTGATCCGTCGTTAGTTGAAGTTCACCATTCTTAAGGATTTGTTCAGCGATTTTTACAGCATCTAGCGTTCCAAAGGATTTCTGCAGTTTCTCAGTTGAGGCACGGGTTCCTTTGCTTGCATCCGAATAGATCTCGTCGATCAGCAGTATCTCCGAGATGCCTCGTGGCTTTCCAAGTTTGTAGTCAAGGGCTGGTTCAGGTTTCACGAGGACTTCGAACTTTTCGCCTTCAATAGAGATCCTTGCTGTTGTGTGTTTATCACTCATTTAGCTGCAGCCCTCTTACCGGGCTCAAGCTTCTTGAGGTACTTCTCCACTTCCTCGATCGTAAGTTTCTTGAATTTCTTGGTTTCAGCAGAGATGACAGCGATTCTGGTCTTCTGAGCGTCAGCCTTGCCTTCCATGACTTTGCTCATACATTTCAAGGCGAGAACCGTTGCATCATCAAGTGTCATGTTATCATCGTACTCCGCCTCAAGAACTTCGTTAGCCGCGTCTCCCCCTGCACCTATCGCCCAAGCCTTGTAGGCGAGAAATGCGCCGCTTGGATCCGTCCAGAATAGTCGCGCACCTTTGGCGTCCACGCCTCCAAACAGAATTGACAAACCAAACGGTCTAACTCCAGCATGTTGCGTGTATAGCTGCTTGATCTCGCCAATCCTCTTCGTCAGGAGTTCGACATCGATTGGCTCATCATACATGAGCTTGTTACTCTGGGCGTAGATTCGAGCTTGATCAACAAGGATGTGCGCATCACAACTCAAACCTGCAACTGCAGCACCTACATGTTCATCTATCTGAAAGATCTTCCACATGAATGATGGATCCTGCAGTTTTGATGTAGCTCTCTCTTCCGCTGCGAGTACAGCACCCTCCTTGCAGACGATTCCAAGAACAGTCGCGCCCCTCTTCACAGTTTCAGAAGCATACTCAACTTGGAAAAGCCTTCCATCCGGTGAGAAAACGGTTATGGCTCTATCGTATCCTCCCGGGGCAGCAAACATAGACAAATCTAGAATACACCTCAATCTTTGGTTATTCTTTCTGTGAATTAGCTGTCTCAACTAAAAACCTTTTGTAGAGCGAAAATTGACCAATCTGCAACGATATCTAGCGAGTTGCTCGAGTCTGATCACCGACTACGAAGATGGCTGTGTCGATTCATGGGAAAAATGGAGAAGAGAAAGAAGGGATTGGAATGGAACTGCAATGACTCTTATGCGCTGTAGTTCACTGATATCGAGTCCCAGACAGACGTGATGCTGCCGATTCGATAAGTTCCACGTCCGACGAGATAGGCTGTTCCCACGCCGACTGCTGTGAACTCAATAAGCCCACCTTCTATCTGGACGATCATGTTGGTTCCCGCAACTGAAACTCGTCCTCGCCACCCAACGAAGAGCACACCACCGTTGAAATCAAAT
Source organism: uncultured Candidatus Bathyarchaeia archaeon (assembly GCA_964549295.1). GTDB lineage: Archaea > Thermoproteota > Bathyarchaeia > 40CM-2-53-6 > CAVXDP01 > CAVXDP01. Next base: position 6,853 of record CAZJUU010000036.1, on the reverse strand, counting down.
CTTCTCCCTTCACCTTGGGCTACTAGAAGCTCAGCACCCTTCACCCAGACGGAGCCAACACCCTTGCCTTCAACAACAATCGTGCCAGTTCCCTTCAGAATTGCCAATCCAGATCCTTTCGCCCAAAGCGCACCGCGTCCACGGATGACTCTCTGCCCTGCGATGTCCGAAGCCATTGCACTGACAGGCACTGCAAGCATTGCAGACACAATCAGCAGCGACAGGCCCATTCCAAACAAGTATTCTCTTTTCAGACTCTTTCGCATGCTAACCACGGAGCACTCTATTGCTCCGAAACCATATTCCCTTTCCGAAACTAAGTTGACGAACAATGTTCACTATCAAACGGTGACTGCAGTTCCCTGAGGCGGGCCAAAAAGATCTCGTGGAGTCTTTTCCAGATGAGGCTCGTAGAAGAGACGTTTGGGTCGGTCCGTCGCAGAGACTATCACACCTTCTGCATCTGAAGGTCAATCTGGGACTGGCTTCCTCATTCCCAATACGAACTAGAAACAGCCTCTTCTTATAATTCAACCGATTGCAGGGTTGCACTGTACATGATTGAGGAGGGCCAGCATCTGAAACTGCATGTACAACTGGAGATTCAGACTCTCTCCCAGCAATACCTAAGCCCAGCCTGTTCAGAGCTTTTGAGTCCGAAGTAGAGGTGCGCAGACTTTGCTGATCAACATTGCCGCGGCTGTGGCGCTGAGTCCTAGTGTCAACAATACGAAGGCTGCCGTTGCCAGCATCATCAGTAATTCAGCCATGAAGAACCTTGCAACTCCAATCACGAGCAAACTCGCAACCCATGCTCCTGCAAATGGAACGAGATAATGCAACTTCATCTCGAATCGACGTTTCTTCTTCACAGCCATAAGGAGAGCCGCTATCCAAGGAGTATCGTAGACAAGACCAATCAAGCTGCTCGCCACAAATCCGGTGATTACAACTCCCAGTTCAGAATTGGAACCAAAGATCGTGTGTATATGAGCTGCGACCTGAAGTATTCCAATTAGCGGATAGATTAGTATTCGAACCACACCCGCAAGTGAAGGCGATCTAGATATGATAGATGCGATGGACGGGCTGAATGAATAGTACCATGCATTGAAGGCTTTCATGAACTGGTTTCCAGCGAATGTTTTGAGGACTAGCTGGTCCCTGAAGTTTCTAAGAGCTTGAACTTGAGGTGACAGTGCAGAACCATAGGCGGCTGTTGCAATCAGACATGAAGGCAGCAACGGAACCGAGTATGAAGCGGTTGTGCTACTAGCAGAGGTCGTCTCCATTGCCGTTGAAATACTCGAGAAAGTCGTTGAAGTTGAACCCAGCATTGCGGTTTGAGTTGATGTTGCAGGAACGGTATCAGAAGTTGCAGGTGCGTAACTTGTGGACACTATAGTGATCGTGGTGGTCGCAGCTGATACTGTGGTTGTAGTTGTAATCAATGTAGTGGTCATGCTCGTCATTGTCATTGTCGTCGTCGACATGTATGAACTAACGGTTGATGTAGATGTGGTGCTCGTGGCTGACTGCAGTGCATATGTGAAGGTATAAGTTGATGATGTAGCAGGACCATACCCAGACTTCGAAGCCGTAGCATACCAACTGTAAGTATGTCCGATCTGAGTAAGAGGATAACTCATGGAGTAGTATCCATTCGAGTCAGAATAGCCAGAGCCCAGAAGGCTTCCATCAACGTAGAATGATACAGTTGCATTTTGAACAGCTCCACTACTATTAACTTGAGCCTTTAGCGTCACAGAGCTCGAAGATGCGGTTCCGCCGTTTAGAGGACTCGGTGGACTAATCAGGCCAACAGACAAAAGCGGAACGGTTGTAGTGCTACTAGTACTAGTAGAAGCGCGCTCCAAGTGGAAATACAGTTCGCTTGTATGATGGTCAGATATTCCAACAACTTTTGTCTGCCCAATCCAGCCAGCGCACTCGGCGGTCACATCATATAATCCAGGCGGCAGATCCACGGTGAAAGATGCGTCGAAACCGTTGACCGGCACAGTTTCGATCAGTACACCATTGGTATAGATTGTGACTTTGGCCTGGTACAGAGAGATGGGCCTAGGAAAGTTTTCTCTATCAATTCCATAGACGCGTCCAAATAGAGTACCGTTAGCGTTTACGGCTGGAGACAATGCAAGGAAGGCTACGATGGATACTAGAACAAGAAGAGCTCGAAAACGAGTTATGTCAGTCCTTCGCATTCTCGAAGTAATACCTCGGTCGACCGAGGGACCTCAGGCGTACTTAAGACTTGCAGACAGATATTTGCATCAAAACAATCTTTTGCTTTGGATTCGACATCATAATTCAGACTTTCGAAGTAACTTGTGATAGGTCAATGCAGTCTCATCTTAAGTCCTTTTGAAGTGCCAGAGACGAGGGGGATATGCATGCATACTGGTTTTCCGGCGCATGTTGAAATCAATGCAATGGCAGCTCTCAGCTTTTCCGTAGAATTGCGTGCGCACTTAACGATTCCAGTCAATCTCCTTTCGTCAAACTTGAAGAATCGTGGATTGATCTCTGCTAGCCCAGTCTCTCCAAATAGGTTCTGAATCGATTCGGTTATTGAGAGACGAATGGCTTCCTCATGAATTAGCTCATCCGCATTGACTTTGAACAAGAGGTATCTCGAAGGTTTTCTGGGCACTGTTTTCACCTTTCGAGTTTCACTCCAACTGCGACATGATCTGGACTCAGTCTCGATCTATTTTGTTCTATGATTTTGAAAGGAGTTTTTGAGACTGAGTCAAGAGCTTCCGGGGTTTCGAGTCCGAGTAAACTCCCTATAGCGGCCATTTCTCTGGGCGCCCGTAGCATCAATGGATTGGTGGCGCCACTGGAGAGTATTATGGGCACGTTGCTGGTTTTCGCAGTTGTGACTTGATCTGTCAATTTTGAGAGAATCCAATGTCTGGGCGTGTTTCCTGGCGAGATGATTTGAGCTATGTTGATTTCTATCGATGCGCGACAGAGACTTGCAATACGTGATTGAAATCTTGCGTGTCGATTCATTATTGGAAAAGAAACCATGTCGACACGGCGATCCCTGCACGCTATTCTGGCAATGTGAGGACCCGTGCATTCTACCGCCACTATTTCAAACCTCTTTCTCACTGAACGGAGCTGTGAAAGCAGGTCATTTCGATCTTTGGGAGTGATGTCGATGCGTGTCGCTACATCTACGCCAGTAGCCATTAGAGTCTTCTTGATTGCTGAGATTTGATTCTGTTCGAGGGGATCAGGGGTTACTATTCCAAGTAGGTGAAAGCCCATCTCTTTGGCGTATCCTCCCGTCCGCGTGAGAACATCGTTGTTCAGATCTGTAAGGCATACATGAAGGTCAGCGTATTTCCTCATGTCCCTCGATCAGCTCTCTAATACTGTCGATTGATGGTTTTTCTCTTCCAAATTCGCCGACAAGCTTCACTTTGATGCGAATTGGGTCTTCCTGTTTTGTTCGAAGCTCTCCCATGTAGGCCGCTTGTTTGTCTAATCTGATGTAGAGGTTTCCTTCATCATCCATTTGAGCGTCTAGGTCTTCCAAGATTTCACTGAGGTTTTTCCTATCGAGGTTCTTCAAGAGATGGTTTAGGAATTGATCAATCATCTTTCGTTTGGTGAGACTGGTCTTCAGAATCTTGATTGGGTTTCCATGATGTCCTTCAAGGTGTTGAGTTGCGAATTTGATTTTGTCGCTGACCGAGTCTGGAAAGATGTTCTTAAGGGCATGAGATACCTTCGCAACATCCTCGGTTGCATGTGCTATGACACTTATCTCGGCGGAGAGAGCTCTCATTTCCTGCCCGACCTCTTACTGAACTTCTTGCCTAGGCCACGAATACTTTGGCATGCCTATTTTGAAATCATTATTTCCGTTGCTTTGATCACTGCTGAGACCCTGTCGCCGGGTTTGAGGTCAAGGTCGTCAGCAGCCTCTTTTGTAATAACCGCAGTTAATCTCGATGGTTCAACATCGATCTTGATGCTTGCGGTTACCGTGCCTTTCACAACTTCTTTCACTGTTCCATCCAACCTGTTTCTTGCACTTATCTTCAATCCTATCGCCTCCCATCTCTCAGGATCCTTCAAAGAATCGCCAACATATCGCTTCAGCCGCTGATACTCTTTGAGTAATATTCTCCCAGCTTCTGTGAGTTCAGCGCCACCACCCTTCTCCCCACCCCTCTTCGTTCTTAGAATCGGTTGCCCAACCATCTCCTCAATGCTGGAAAGCTGATCCCAGGCGTACTTGTAAGATACTTTGACTTCTCGGGCCGCACTTGTTATGCTTCCAAATCGACCGACCGCTTCTAGAATTCTCGCTCCGCCATCACCGATAGCGTATCCTTCTCTTGCGGTCAGCCATAATTTGAACTGGGGACGTAATCTGGGCGTGGAGTTTTCACCGCGACTACGCAGTACTTGTGCTCCGATTCACTAGATTTCTACTGTACGTCAACCTGTATCGTGTTTGTTCTGGAAGATGCGGAAATCGTGATCTTCTCTTGAGTAATACTGTAGAAGCTGGTTATGCTGTGAGGAAGATCTACGAACACGGAGCCTCCCGTTTCTGTCACATGCGCTTCTCCTTCCCAGATAGCTTTCTTTGACCATTCCTTCATCGGCTCGAAGCTTATTCCAATAGTGTTTTTGGATAGAGCGTATAGTCTGGCAGACTTCAATTTTGGACGTTTGCGTAGCATCCCTTTCGGTATCTCTATCTCATTGGTCTCCATCTTCATTATCTGGGTCAAGTCATGCTTTCCTCACATGTACTCCGTATACGAGTAGCTCTTGTATTAACTTGTTGTGAGTCCTTACTCTGACATAGATCCTAATCATGATGGGGGAGGCGGTGCCTCTCTTCATTCGATAGCTGAGCATGAATGAGCGGTCTGGAAAATATCGCCTGTCATCTTCCAGAGAAAAAAGGACACGTCTTCTGATGTAATCTTCCGTAATGCCGTCTTTGACGTGATGAGAAATCTGAACAATAGCCTTCTTTGCGAACCTCACGATCTGAAAGGTTTCTGAAATAACGGTTCGCCTCCTCTGTTCGGACTAAGCGGTCTGAGACACTTCTTTGATCGCACCTTCTATTATGTCCAATGCAGAGTCCACTTGGTCGCGAGTTATCACAAGTGGAGGCGCTATCCTCAGCGTGGATTGCCCGCACAAAACTATGGCCACGCCTCTTCTCCAACTCTTCATCATTATCTCGTTCGCCATCTCGATACCGTGGCTCTTTGTTTTTCGGTCGTTCACTATCTCCACACCAATCATGAGCCCCTTGCCACGAACGTCGCCGATCATATCGTATTTCTGCTGCATCTCTCTAAACCGTTTCAGAATGTGGTTTCCTTGACGAGTGGAGTTTTCCAGCATATGCTCCTCCCTGATCGCCTTTATGACCTCGAGTCCAGCTACGCAAGCAACTGGGTTTCCACCAAAGGTGGTTGCATGCGACCCTCGTTCCCAATCCATGAGTTCAGACTTGGTCACGAGTGCGCCCAGAGGCAGTCCCCCCGCGACTGATTTCGCAACTAACATCATTTCTGGAATTGTTTGGAAATGCTCAATTGCAAACCATCTTCCTGTACGTCCCATTCCCGACTGAATCTCGTCGTCCACAAGAAGAATGTTGTACTTGTCGAGAAGTTTCCTCAGCCGTTTGAAGTAGTTGTCTGGAGGAACAATGTACCCGTCTTCGCCTTGGATTGGTTCGATGAAGAAGGAGGCCACATCTTCTGGCGGAAGATATTTTTGGAGTACATTTTCATCGATGTAGTCGACGCACCAGAGGTTGCATTCGGGATAGGTGAGTTTGAAGGCGCAACGGTAACAGTATGGGTAGGGGACGTGTTCAACGCCGAGTGATGGTAGGAAATGTCTTCTTTGTGCAAGTTTGCTTGCGGTCAGCGCGAGTGATCCAAAGGTTCGACCGTGGAACGCTCCTATACATGCTAGGAAAAGGTGTTTTCGAGTATGCCACTTCGAAAGTTTGATGGCGGCTTCTGCGGCTTCGGTTCCACTGTTGCAGAAGAAGATCTTCTTTTCAAATTGGCCTGGAGTAATCTTGCATAGCTGTTCCGCTAGGTCAACTATTTCGCTGTAGTAGAAGTCAGTGTATGAGTAGTGTATGAGTTTCTCGGATTGCCGTTTTATTGCATCGACGACTTTGGGGTGGCAGTGTCCGACGTTCATGCAGGCTATTCCTGAGTTGAAGTCGATGTACTCGTTGCCATCTAGGTCTTTGATGATTGATCCTTTTCCAGACTCTATGGCCAGAGGGTAGTACCGTACTAACGATTGGGAAAGAAACTTGTTGTCTCTAGCCAAGAGATCTCTAACTTTCGGACCAGGCGGAGTTGCAATGATCTTTGGTAGTTTGTCAGTCAATGTTGCGCACTATACCTCTTAATAGCCCAATGACGTATTCAAGAGTTCGTATTGGATCTAGATGTCGAAGTGCGATTGAGGACTTGGAGGATCCCGGCTGACCTTGGACTCATCTGAATTCGATTTTAAACTGGTGATAGCGGTTAGAACTGATCTTGGTATGAGCCGCGGCAAGGTTGCTGTTCAAGTCGCTCATGCATCTGTGATGGCTTCAGAAAATGTGAGAAGTTCACGCCGTTCTTGGTGGAAGACTTGGATTGAAGAAGGCCAGTGCAAGGTAGCCGTTAAGGTGAAGTCTCGGGAGAAATTGTTTGAATTGGAGCAGAAGGCCAAGAGATTGGGGTTGTCGACAGCCGTCATTGAAGATAGAGGATTGACTGAGGTTGCTCCGGGGACTGTCACTTGCATGGGCATAGGACCAGGCCCA